>CAZHVH010000254.1:0-5267 GCA_964535855.1 uncultured bacterium | reverse complement strand
TACTGACGATCTGATTGATCTGGAAGGGCATCGTCCTGGCCATCTCGGATATATCAGAGAAGGTTGAGTAGACCCCTTTAGCCCATTCTTTGGGACTGAACTGGCCGAGCATCAATTTGGCGATATAGGGACGTCCGATCCCCATTATATCCACCTCAGGGTCGAGCTCCCTTACGATACCCTCCACAAGCATAATGGTCTTTCCGAGCATGGTCAAAACCGGAGGCATCTTCATCCTGTATCTCGGCGAGGAGGTCACGATCTCGTTTATCATCTCCCCCAGATGGATTCTTTCGACGGGCCTGGTGAGGTATCTGTCGAGGAAATCGGCGACTTCAAGCTTGAATTGGGTTATGTCCGTCTCCTCGCTAATTATGCCCATCTTGAGGTAGATTTTGGCCATCAGATCGACGTCCTTATCAAGTATGGCTATGAACCAGTTCTTGATATCCTTCAGCACGTCGCCGGCCATCCTACCTACCGTTCCGAAATCGATCATACCGATCACATCGCCCTCCAGAACCAGGAGGTTTCCCGGATGCGGATCGGCGTGGAAGAAGCCGTTGACGAAGATCTGATTGAAGAAGATATCGACGAGGTTCGCCGCCAACCTCTTTCTGTCAGCTCCTACTCGATCGAGTCCCTCTAGGTCGTCGATCCTTATGCCGTCGATCTCCTCCAACACCATGACCTTTCTGGTCGTGAAATCCCAGAAAACTCTTGGGATCTTAACCCTGGGATCATCTTCGAAATATCTGTGAAAGAGATCAGTGCTTGAGGCCTCGGAGGTAAAATCCAGCTCTCTTCTGATGGACTTGGCGAACTCCTCGATAAGGCTCACAGGTTCGTAAAAGCTCACCTCAGCGATATATCTTTCCAGAAGGCGAGCGATGGTGAAGAGGATGTCCAGGTCGGTTTCTATCAAACGATCCACGCCCGGACGCTGTACCTTAACCACGACCTGTTCGCCGTCGGGGAGACGGGCGCGGTGAACCTGGGCTATCGAAGCGGCTGCGAAGGGGGTTTCCTCGAAATAGGCGAAAATCTCCTCAACAGGGCGGCCTAGCTCCTCTTTTATCACCTTGCGCACCTCAGAGAGAGGGAAGGGAGGAACGTTCACCTGAAGTTTACGCAGCTCGACGATGAACTCGTGGGGCAGCAGATCGGACCGCATGCTGAGCATCTGGCCCAACTTAATGAAGGTAGCGCCCAGCTCCTCGAAGGCCATCCTGAGCCTTTCAGCCAGAGAAAGCGCTCGAACCTCCCTCGGTTCCCTGTATCTCCTGAAGCCAAGCCATTTTCGTCTTCTGGTGGAATATCTGCTCAGATGAATCCGATCTATGAAATGTCCAAAACCGTGTTTGGCGAAAACGTTCAATATATAGGTCAAACGCTGAAGGTTCCTGATGGTCCTGTTTATGTTAGGGATCGGCATCTCGAAAAGCCTCAAAAGGCCGGGATAACCCCAGCTCATCTAAAGAAGGAAAATATCCTGGATAAGCCCCTTTTGGCCTTGTATCTGATAGGAGACGGCGGAACTATGGGCATATTCCCGATAACAGCAAGGGGATTATCGTGAAGAAGCCTTAGGCTCTCCCTCTCTCCAACCAGGCCTTCAAGTTTTTCGACGACTGAACCCAGCGTGGCGGACCTCGGCGAATGCATATCGCTGGCTACGAAGTGGGCAAACCTGTGGGTTACGAGCACCTCGGCGATCTCCCTTGTCCTTCGTCCGTATCGCCCCAGTAGGCTTCCCGCGTTGATCTGAAAGAGCCTGCCCTTTTCGATGTGCTCTTCAAGCAGGTTCGGATTGCGCGCAACCTCAACACAGCGCTCCGGATGTGCTATTATCGGAACTAACCCGTTGAACTGAAGCCTGGAGAGAAGATCATCCGCATAACGCGGGATACCCTGAAAGGGAAACTCCACCAGTATGTAGCCGGTGTTGTTTATAGAGATCTCCTCTCTCCTATCCCCCTCCATATAATCGAGCAGCTCAGGACTGAGATAACACTCTCTACCCATAAGAATCTGAACGCCTATTCCCCTCTCCTCTATAAGATCCCTTATCTCCTTCAACTTTTTTTTCAGCTCTTTTACGGGGGCATCATAGGCTCCGGGGAGCTTATGTGGGGTGGCGATTATAACCCTTACACCGCCCCTATATGCTGATTCTATCATCCGAAGCGAATCCTCTATCTCCTTAGCCCCATCATCTACATCAGGTAATATATGGGAATGGATATCGATCAGATTGGATAAGAGCATAACCTCCCTTTATCGCGGGCTGAAGTTGGAAAATATCTTATCATAAGCCGAATTGAAATTCAAGCGCCCGTAAATAGCGGCAGAAATTCCCCATTATGTTTCAAGAGAGGAAATCACGGGCGATCTGGGAGAGGGAATTCCTACATAAGTTTTCCAAAGCAGCACTATACCAGGAACAATCATTTCGTTTACCACAACTCGCTCGCCGGGTTCAAAGGCAAGCGAAAGAGATGAAAAATTCATCCAGATGCAAGTCATGAGAAAAGCATAAGCAATCGATTTAATCATGGTGTCTCTCCTCGATCAGTTCGGTATATCCCCCAGAAACATACGGATCGGCAGGGCGATCACCTTCCCGGTGAGTCGAACCACCCGCTTTCCGGTGTACGCTAAAACCCCACATCTGGCTTGGGGATTCTCGTTCAGGAAAGCCTTCAGCCCCTTGATCTCCGGAAGCCTGAGCTCACCTGAGCTTTTGACCTCGATAGCCAGAAGGTCGCGTCCTCTCTCAAGCACGAAATCCACTTCTAAACCCGAAGTGGTACGCCAGAAATAGATCCGAACCGGCGGAACCTGCAACTCGGCCCAGCTTCTGAGATGATGGAGGACGAAGCTTTCAAGCAGCCCGCCCCATTCCCGAGCTGAACGCAGGTCGCCGGGCGAATAGATCCCTTGGAGAAAGGCGGCCAACCCACTGTCCACGAGATAAGCCTTCGGGCTCTTGATAAGCCGTTTGGTCCTGCTACGAGCGAAAGAGGGGAGCCTTTC
This sequence comes from uncultured bacterium, assembly GCA_964535855.1. GTDB lineage: Bacteria > Poribacteria > WGA-4E > B28-G17 > B28-G17 > JAGGXZ01. The sequence continues at coordinate 2,231 of CAZHVH010000254.1, read as the reverse complement.
GAACAGCATACTCGCCTCAAGCAGATTCAGGTAGCGATGAACAGTGGGTTGAGGAACAGCCACATCACGGGCGATCTCGCTCTGATTGAGAACCTGACCGGTGCGGAGGGCTAAGGCGATCATCACGCGTCGAAAGTCCGATAGCGAGTTGATCTGCGCCAAATCCCTCAGATCCCTCTCGAGATAGGTCGTCACATATCCCTCCCACCACTGCAGGATCGCCCGATGGGTTCTCATCCCCAAAACCGGCGGCATCCCTCCCCTCCATACGAGCTCCGTCAGATCCAGCTCTCCCTCGATTTCCCTTTCCTCCGGGAACCGCCCGCTCAACAGATCCTCCAGCACCGTAGGCGAAGGAAACTCCTGGAATTCACCCCAGGTCATGGGGTTAAGCCTGAGGAAGACAGCGCGCCCGGCAAGGGTCTCACTGACCCGGCTCATCAAAAGCAGATTGGCTGAACCGGATAGGACGAACCTTCTGTTTAGCCTGTTCTCATCCACCAGCCGCTTAATCGTCATGAGCAACTCAGGTGCCCTCTGAGCCTCATCTATGACGGTCGGCGTATCAACCGAGAGCAGGTCCAGAGGATCGCTTCTGACCTGTTCCAGAACGTCGTAATCATCCAGGGAGAGATATCTCCACGAGCCTGTCGGTTCGGCGTTCAAAAGCAGAGTGCTCTTCCCCACCTGTCTGGCTCCGGTCAGAACCACGATGGGATGATCTGCGCACACCTCCTGTAGAAGCTCCGTTATCCAACGCCTCTTATATCTCATGAATATTATTCACATAATGAATAATTTTTATTCATATAATGAATGATAATTATTCATCCAGCCTTTGTCAACCCCGATCTCCCTCATCCGTCCGGCGGATTCGGAGGCGATCCTCACGCCTCCCTTTTCGAAGGCGCTCCATATCTCCCTCATCGTCCCAGCGCTTATCTCGCCCATAAGAAAATCCTTAAGCGCTTTCAGCATCTTCCGTTCCCCTTCGCTCAGTTTCCCCTCGTTCTCCAGCAACTTCTTTCCCATCTCATACTCCCTGCCCACTATCCGGCCGGAAGTGTAGGCTCTGAGGAGCTTGCCCTAGAACAGCTTCGGGATGTCGACGGATAGTCAAAAAAGATACCCGTCGGGTGGGGCTTGAGCCCCACCCGACGCCAGACATTCGTTCCTCTTTCCAGCATCTCCTATCCTAACCACATCTGCTTACTGCCTGCAAGGAAAACTTTCAACAATTTGATGTAATCTCCGTAGTCGCAGGCTCTAGTCTGCATTACACACCCTAAGGAACACAGCCGCAGATCATATAAACCCTCTAATCTATCTTCATTATCCCTTATCCTTTGCCAGCCTGAAGCCGACGAAATTAAGCTTCATGCTCGGTATGTTATGTTTCCTGTCGGCGCACCTCGCCGTCTTCGAGGAGAAATCCTTCCACGAGGCCCCCCTTATCACCTTGAGCTTTACGAATCCGGTCACCATCGGGCCGAGTGGGTTTCTCCAGCTGGCGGCTGAACGGTAGTATTCCTTCGAGTAGAAATCCGCCACCCACTCTGAGACGTTTCCGGCCATATCCACCACGCCGTATGGGCTGACGTCCAGCTTATTCGAGTTGATCGGTCTCGGGGCCGAGACGACCTTCCCCTCGGCGGTCCACTCGTTACCCCACGGATAGATCCGCCTATCGGTTCCCCTGGCGGCCTTCTCCCATTCAGCCTCCGTGGGAAGTCTGCGACCAACCCACTTAGCATACTCATGGGCGTCGAACCATGAGACTCCTACAACCGGCTGGTTCGGCTTGTTGAACCTCTCATCATGCCAGAAGGGAGGCTCGGGATGCCCCGTCGCCTCGATGAACATCTTGTATTGTGCATTGGTTACCTCGTGAAAATCTATGTAGAAGTCATCCAGGTAGACCTCATGCTGAGGTATCTCGTCCTCATCGCCTTCACCAGGCATGCTTCCCATGATAAATTTGCCTGCTGGTATAAGCACCATCTCCATCCCGTCATATGGGGCGATCCTCACCTCGGTTTTATGGATGGGGTTAGGGGCAGCCTGCTGGGATGACTCCTCCGTTGTGGAAGCAGCGGCCAGGTAGATATTGGGGTTCACGGTCAGGACTACCTCACCGCTTGTCCTAGCCTCCATACTAGGGGTCTGCTTACGGTTATGCTCCCTGCTCCATCGAACGACCGATCTATATACGTATCTATAAGCCTCGCTGA
>CAZHVH010000253.1:0-5320 GCA_964535855.1 uncultured bacterium | reverse complement strand
GCTATCAGATCGGCGAACTCCTCCGGCATGGCGTATCCGACGGTATCGGGGATGTTTATGACGCTCGCCCCCGCCTCTATGGTCCCGTGTACGACGTCCATCAGGTATTCCCTATCGGTCCTGGTAGCGTCCATCGGCGAGAACTCCACCCTTTCACACAGCGATCGGGCGAGTTTGACCGAATCGACGGCTATCCTGAGCACCTCATCCCTGTTTTTTCGGAGCTGACCCCGGATATGTATATCGGAGGTGCCGATGAAGGTGTGGATTCGGGGCTTACGGGCGAATTTAACCGCCTCCCAACAGCGGATTATATCCTCCTCCATAGCCCTTGCCAGTCCGCATATCTCCGGTCCCTCCACCTCCTGAGCGATGCGGCTCACCGCTTCAAAGTCGCCGGGTGAGGAGATGGGAAAACCGGCCTCGATCACGTCCACGTTCAATCTGGCCAACTGGTGGGCGATCTGAATCTTCTCCTCGACGTTCATCGCTGCTCCAGGCGACTGTTCCCCATCTCTCAGAGTGGTGTCGAATATAAATATCTTCTCAGCCATATCCTTCCTCCCCTTTCCTCTTGAAGTTCAGAGGGTTGAAAGACACGAGTAACCGCTACGATCTCCTCTCCCTGCCGTTATGTGAAGCCGGATTTAGGTTCAAAAGCCCCATCTCCATCACCTCCTGATCTTTCAGCTTCCGATCCTCCTTCCCAGGACGCTGGCCAGCGGTCTCAGCTCCTTCATCAGCAGATCGAACTGATCGGGAAGCAATGACTGTCTCCCATCTCCCGTCCAGGAGTTTTCGGGATCGTGATGCACCTCGACCATCAGGCCATCGGCTCCCGCCGCCAGCGCCGCCTTGGCCATCGGGATCACCAGCTCCCTTCTCCCTGTGCCATGGCTGGGATCGACGATGACGGGCAGATGAGTGAGCTCCTTCGCTGCAGGTACCGCGCTGAGGTCGAGCGTATTTCGCGTGTATGTCTCGAACGTCCTTATCCCCCTCTCGCACAGGATCACCCTGTGATTTCCGCCTGAGACGATGTATTCGGCAGCCAGGAGCCAATCCTCTATCGTCGCTGACATCCCGCGTTTGAGCAACACCGGTTTGTCTATCTTACCAACCTCCTTGAGAAGGCTGAAATTCTGCATGTTTCTCGTCCCTATCTGCAGGATATCGGCATATTCATACACGAGCTCCACGTCTCGATCGCTCATCACCTCGGTGACGACCTTCAATCCTGTCTCCCGGCGGGCCATATCCAGAAGTTTCAATCCCTCTTCGCCGAGACCTTGGAAGGAGTAAGGAGCGGTGCGGGGTTTGAAGGCCCCTCCGCGCAGAACCTTTGCCCCGCTTGAGGCCACCGCCCTTGCGATCTTCAGTATCTGCTCCTCCGTCTCCACCGCGCACGGTCCCGCCATCACTACGACCTCTTCGCCCCCTATCTCGAGATCGCCGACCTTGATTATCGTGTTCTCGCTCTTGAACTGTCGGGAGACGAGCTTATAGGGGACCATTATCGGGACGGCCCTGTCCACCCCCGGCATCGCCTCCCACGGCAGGTTGCGTATCGGAGACTCGTCCCCTATAGCTCCGATCAGCACCCTCTCCTCGCCGACCGATATATGTGGGCGTAACCCGTAGGAGCGTATCCTTTCGGCCACATGCTCTATCTGCTCCTGGGTCGCCCCCGGCTTCATAACTATAACCATCCCATTTTGCCTCCTTTCACCACAAATCCCATCTTCCAAACCCTCCTCGATTAATTCGGCCGATATCCCTCGACCCTTTTCACCCCGATTTTAGCGGGATGACCGTTTATGTTCCAGCTCTTGAGGAACATATCATCCGACGGTTCCTCGACCAGTTTGACGGCCAGAGTCTCACCCATCACATAGGATCTGTGTCGGTCGAACCCCCTGTGCACCTGCTCGGTGGAGCTCAGATATAGCTCTATCCTGTCGGCGACGTTGAAGTCCGCCTCTTTGCGCATCTGCTGGATCTTGTTGACCAGCTCCCTTGCGATCCCCTCCAGCGCCAGCTCCTCGTCTATCTCCGTCCACAGAGCGACGAAATGTTCGCCTTCGACCTCGACGGCATACCCCTCTTTGCCCTCAAACCTTAAATCCAGTTCCTCTTTCTCCAGGGTGACCTCCTCCCCATCTATCTGGAGCTTAACCTCACCCTGGGAATCGATCTCCCTCTTGATCCACGCCGGATCGGACTGTGCCAGCGTTCGAGCGATCTTCTGCACTGTTGCCCCGTATTTGGGCCCCAGGAGTTTGAAGTTAGGCCTGACGGTGATCCGAGCGTAATCGGCGAGATCGGTCGCAAACTCGATCTCCTTGATGTTCAGCTCCTCCCGAACGAGATCGGGAAATCTCTCGACCGATCTCCTCTCCCGCTCGGCGGCGAGTCCCAGGACGATCCTACGCAGCGGCTGACGCACCTTTATCCCCGCTCGATTCCTGGCCGCCCGGCCCAGAACGACGAACTCCCTCACCAATTCCATATCCTCCTCCAGCTCTCGATCGATCAGCTCAGACCTGCTCTCGGGATAATCGCACAGATGCACGCTCTCAGGGGCATCGGCGTCGATCGAACGCACAAGGTTCTGATAGATCTCCTCGGAGATGAATGGGGTGAACGGAGCCAGCAGCTTGGACAGATCGACGAGGATCTCATAAAGCGTCCTATAGGCGCAGAACTTGTCATGTCCCATCTCCGAGCCCCAGAACCTGTCACGAGATCTTCGGACATACCAGTTGCTCAGATCGTCCACGAACCGATCGATGGATCTGGCGGCACTGGTGATCTGGAAATCATCCATGTCCTCTCTGACCTTGGCAACGAGGGAGTTGAATTTAGAGATGATCCATCTGTCGATGAGCGGTCGATCGGAGACGGGTATATCGTGTCGGAGCGGGTTGATCTTATCCACGTTGGCGTAGAGCACGAAGAAGGCATAGACGTTATGTAACGTCCCCAGGAACTTCCTCAACGCCTCGTTAACGGCCTCCTTGCTGAAGATACGCCTGACCCACGGAGGGGTGACGGTGTAGAAGTACCATCTTACCGCATCCGCCCCCTGCACATCCAGGACCTCCCACGGATCGACGGCGTTGCCGCGAGATTTGCTCATCTTCTGCCCGTCGGCGCCCAGCACCAGCTCCAGACAGAGCACGTTCCTGTAGGCAGGTCTGTTGTAGAGGAAGGTGGAGGTGACCAGCAGGCTGTAGAACCATCCCCTGGTCTGATCTATCGCCTCTGAGATGAAATCGGCGGGAACCGTCCTTTCGGTTCGCTCCTTGTTTTCAAAAGGGTAATGCCACTGAGCGGTATGGGCGCAGCCCGAGTCGAACCAGCAGTCCACCACCTCCGGAACCCTCCTCATCTGACCGCCGCATTCGGGACATCTGAGGATCACCCTGTCGATATACGGCCTGTGCAGCTCGATCTCTTCGGGGAGATCTTCACCCAGCTCCTTCAGCTCAGCTATGCTTCCGATGCACACCTGTTTACCACACTCCTGGCAGTTCCATATGTTGAGCGGAGTACCCCAGTATCGCTCACGGCTGATCGCCCAGTCGACGTTGTTCTTAAGCCAGTCGCCGAAACGGCCCTGTTTGATATGTTCCGGATACCAATTGACCTGATCGTTCATCTCCATCATCCTATCTTTGAAGGCCGTTGTGCGGATGAACCATGAGGATCGGGCGTAATACAGGAGCGGGGTATCACACCGCCAGCAGAACGGATAGTCGTGCTTGTAAGTTTCGCTTCTGAAAAGGAGCCCCCTGTTTTCCAGATCCTCTATTATGAGCGGATCCGCCTCCTTAACGAACATACCGGCCCACGGGGTGACCTCCTGGGTGAAGTTGCCCTGGGGATCAACCAGCTGCACGACCGGCAGGTCATATCTCTGCGCCATCTCGTAGTCCTCCTGCCCGAAGGCCGGAGCGGTGTGAACGATCCCCGTGCCCTCGTCCAGGGTCACGAAGTCACCCGTCACCACGTAGAATGCCTTCTTATCGGTTCGAGCGAAGCTGAAAAGCGGTTCATACTCCCATCCGAAGAGCTCCTCGCCCTTGAACGACCTGATGATCTCAGGCTCCTCGTCCCTAAAGACATAAGCGATCCTACCTTTCGCCAGGATATACTTCGACCCGTCATGTCGGACCATGACGTAATCGTATTCAGGATGTACCGTCAGAGCGACGTTTGAGGGCAGCGTCCAGGGGGTGGTTGTCCAGACGAGGAAATAGGTATCGGGTTGGCCTCTAACGGCCATCTTGACGAAGACAGAGGGGTCCTCCACCTCGGCATATCCCTGGGCCACTTCGTGGCTTGAAAGCGCCGTGCCGCATCTGGGGCAGTATGGCACGACCTTATACCCCTGATAGAGCAGACCGGCCTCCCAAAACTTTTTGAGCACCCACCACAGCGTCTCGATGTAATCGTTCGTCAGGGTTATGTATGGGTTGTCCATATCGATCCAGAACCCGATCCGCTCCGTCATCCTGCGCCATTCCTTCTCATATCTGAAGACGCTCTCCTTGCATCTCTCGACGAACCGTTCGATACCGTATCGCTCGATCTCACCCTTGCCGCTTATGCCCAATTCCTTTTCCACCTCGATTTCCACGGGCAGGCCATGTGTATCCCATCCGGCCTTGCGATACACATAATAGCCGTTCATGGTCTTATATCTGCAGATGATATCCTTCATAATTCTGGAGAGGATGTGATGCACACCTGGTCTGCCGTTGGCGGTGGGCGGTCCTTCGAGAAAGACGAACTCCGGGCTACCCTCACGTATACGCATGCTTTTTCTGAAGATGTCGTTCTGCCTCCAGAACTGAAGCACGCTCTCCTCGATTTTCGGGAAATCCAGTTTTGTGGAAACCTCTCTGAACATCTGATACCCTCCTGCGCTCGCTCCTTATAATGAAAAAGCCCATCATCCTTTAGGATGATGGGCTTCTGAAGATGACTTGATGAGTCCTGAAATCTCAACTGCCCTTCAGCCTGCCCACCACCCTAAAAAGGCCCAGGGCATAAAAGTAGCTAAGCCAAAACAAATATATGTAAATTCGGGCCTTCACGGCAATGGTGAGCAGCCTGTTCATTTCCCGAACTCTCCTCCGTGACCTCCTCCCACCCCTGAAAGGAGATGGGCTTCCTCCTTCATCGAAGCGGCTTACATCGGAGGAACGAGGAGAAAGGAACTAGGAACGAGGAAATAAAAATCCTCGCTCCTCTCTCCCGGTTCCTCGTTCCTTAACCTTTGCAGAGGCCATCTTCTCCAGAGGCTTAACTTCGG
>CAZHVH010000252.1:0-5323 GCA_964535855.1 uncultured bacterium | reverse complement strand
TTCCAAGCCCAGAAGGGTTTTCCCCTGTAGAGGGATGATGGAGATCGGAAATCCTCCCTCAAACCCATCCTTTTTCTCCTTTCCCACATATAAGTTTGCGGCTAATTGAGTATACCACAGTCCTTCGTTCCGAGCAAGTGGAATATCAGCAACTCCTTTGACTTGAGCGATAGGGCCTGTTATAATTTTAGTGTTATTTAATCTGAAAGGATAACACAAAGGAGGTGTTTGGGTGAGGTATCTTTTGGTGATAACGGTCTCATCCCTTTTTCTGGCCGTCCTGGCATGGGCTCACTTCGGTATGATCATCCCTTCCGATGATATACTCGTTCAGGGCGAAAGGACGACCCTGAAGCTCAACGTGATGTTCGCCCATCCGTTTGAGGGTGGGACGATGGACATGGATAAGCCGGAGGAGTTCGGCGTTCTGATCGGCGGCAGGAAGATCTCGCTTCTGTCTAAACTCAAGCCGGTTAAAATCAGAGGTTATAGCGATGAAAACCCACATCAGGCTTGGGTCGCCGAATATAGGGTGAGGAGACCGGGCGATCATGTCTTTTACGTCGTTCCCAAACCTTATTGGGAGCCGGCCGAGGACAAGTTCATCGTCCACTACACCAAGGTGATCGTGGATGCCTTCGGCAGGGAGGAAGGATGGGACGAGGAGGTGGGATTGAAGACGGAGATAATACCTCTGACTCGTCCCTACGGTATCTATGCCGGGAACGTATTTCAGGGGTTGGTTAAGGTCTACGGCAAACCAGCTCCCTTCACCGAGGTGGAGGTTGAGTATTATAACCGTGACGGCAAGGTCAAACCGCCTGCCCCGCCTTTTGCGACGCAGGTGATAAAATGTGACGCCAATGGCGTCTTCACATACGCCATCCCCAGAGCCGGATGGTGGGGATTCGCCGCTCTCAGCGAGGACAAGGAGAAGATGAAAAAGGACGGCGAGGAGAAACCGGTCGAGATAGGCGCCGTCATATGGGTTAGGGCGTATGAGATGAGGTGAAGGCCGCATGCATATCTCAGAAGGGGTTCTATCGGCTCCCGTTCTCTCCTCCGGAGCGGCCATCGCCGCGGTAGGCGTCGGCTTGGGGTTGAGAAACATCAAAAACGAGAACATACCGAAGGTCGCCCTCCTTTCCTCCGCCTTCTTCGTCGCTTCCCTGATCCACGTCCCCGTCGGCCCCAGCAGCGTGCATCTGATCCTGAACGGGTTGCTGGGCGTAATGCTCGGCTGGGCAGCCTTCCCCGCCATACTGCTGGGACTTTTTCTCCAGGCGGTTCTCTTTCAGTTCGGAGGGCTGACCACCCTGGGGGTGAACACCGTGAACATGGCCCTGCCTGCCGTCATCTGTTATTATCTCTTCAGGGGGACGGTGCGAAACGAGGGCAAATTTTTAAGCTCGATATCGGGGTTCCTAGCGGGCGCCGTAGCTGTTTTCACGTCAGGGGTTTTAGTCGCCCTCTCCCTGACTCTCACCGGTCAGTACTTCCTTAACGCCGCCAAGCTCATACTCGTCGCGCACATCCCCGTGATGGCCGTCGAAGGGGTGATCACCGCATCCACGCTGGCCTTTCTAAGAAGGGTTAAACCGGAGATCCTGGAGGTTTAAGATGAGAAGGGTTCTGACGATTATGATCCTGATCATATCCCTCTCCCCTCCCCTCTGGGCGCACAAGGTAAACGTCTTCGCCTATGTGGAGGGCGGAAAGGTATACACCGAGAGCTACTTCAGCGACGGAACGCCGTGCAAGAAGTCAAAGATCGAGGTCTACGATCAATCGGGAAATAAGATCCTCGAGGGCATTACGGATGAAAAAGGGAACTTCTCCTTCCCCGTCCCCGGCAAGGGGGAGATCAAGATAGTGCTTCTCGCCAGCATGGGACATCGTGCAGAAACAACCCTCTCGGCGGAGGACATGATGGGCGCGGAAGAACCGGAACCGACGACCTCTGAAGCCTCTACACCCTCCGGCCGGAATCTGACGACCGATGAGCTTAAAAAGGCGATAGGGGAGGCGGTGAGGGAGGGAATTAACCCTCTGGTTCGGGAGATACAGGAGGAGAAGAACAGGATCAGGATCAGCGATGTGATCGGAGGAATAGGTTATATAATCGGCATCTGGGGGACGATCTCCCTCATACTCAGCAGGAAGAGGAGATGATCGAGTCTCAATTTCAGGGGCAGACCGTAATACACAGGCTCGACCCGAGGGTGAAGTTTCTGACCGCCTTGATCTTCTCAGTTATCGTGGCGGTACAGTCCCGGTTTGCGCCTCTGCTGTGGGGGGCGTTGCTGCCGGCTGCCCTCCTGATCCTTGCGAGGCTCAGCCCCTTTAAGATCGTTAAGAAGCTCGTGCCGGTCAACGGATTCATCCTGATGTTGTGGTTGATCCTGCCCCTCTCCTATCCCGGTCACCCGGTTTACCATCTCGGCCCCTTAACGATCACAGAGGAGGGGATCAGGCAGTCGCTGCTCATAACGGTTAAGTCCAATCTTATCGTTCTAGCTGCGATAGGTCTGCTTTCCACCTCCGCCGTCTTCGATCTGGTATATGCCCTTCAATCGTTACATCTCCCCAACAAGCTGGTGCAGCTCTTCTTCTTCTCCTACAGATACATACCGGTTCTTTATTCGGAGTATGAGAGGCTGCATAACGCTATGAAGCTGAGAGGGTTCAGGGCGGGAACAAATCTTCACACATACAGATCCTACGCCTACTTGGTCGGGATGTTGCTTTTGAGGGGCTATGAGCGATCGCAGAGGGTGTATCAAGCGATGTTGATGAGGGGATTTGATGGCAGGTTCAGGACGATAAAGGAGCTTAGGATGAGAAGGTGTGACGCGTTGGCCGTCGCGGCCGCAGCGATCTATCTCGCGGGCATGGGGTGTCTGGTATGGATGGGGAGCTTTTGATCGAACTCGAGGATATAACGTTCAGCTATCCCTCCAGGGGAAAGGTGCTCGATGGGTTGAACTTCCAGCTTCGCCGCGGCGAAAGGGTGGGGATCATCGGGCCTAACGGCAGCGGTAAGACCACAATGTTGCTTGTGGCCGTGGGATTGCTTAAGCCGGATTCCGGGACGGTGAGGATCTTCGGGGAGATTCGATCGACGGAGAGGGATTTCCGTCAGGTGAGAAGAAGGATAGGATTTCTGTTTCAGAATTCGGACGATCAGCTCTTCTGCCCCACGGTGGAGGAGGACATAGCCTTCGGCCCTCTTAATCAGGGTAAAAGCAGGGAGGAGGTCAGGAGGATCGTCCGAGAGGTTATCTCCCTCCTAGGCATAGAACATCTCGAGGGGAGATTCTCGCACACGCTCTCCGAGGGCGAGAAGAGACTTGTGGCTTTAGCGACGGCCCTCGCTATGAAGCCCGATATGTTATTGCTTGACGAGCCTACGACGGCGTTGGATGAGGGGACAACCCGCAGGATATCCGATTTCCTCACCTCCAGCGATCTCACCTATTGCGTCGTCTCCCACGACATGCGTTTCCTAGAGGAAGTGACCGATAAGATCTATCTCATCAAGGAGGGGAAGCTTTACTCTTCGTTCTTTCCCTTAAGTGTAGCTTCCGCCTTAGACTGAATAGACGGGCGAAAGTAGGAGCGAGGAGAAAGGAACCAGGAACGAAAGTATGCAAATTTCGAAATGCGAATTGCGAATTTAAATTCGAAATCCGAAATTCGCAATTCGAAATCAAGGTGTTTCCTCGTTCCTTTTCTCCCTGAGAAATAAGCTCTTCTGACCTCTCAGATCTCTGCTGCACTTAATGATAACATGAGCATATTTAATAGATCGTCCGATATATCTCGTAGGTGGCGATGGTCTTCTTGACGTGTCTTCGGGTCTCCGGATAGGGTATATCCTCGACGAACTCATCTATCTCCTCATCGCCGAATCGCTTGATCCAGCCGCTCACCCTGCCGGGGCCGCCGTTATACGCGGCCGCCACAAGCTCAAGCCTACCTTTAAAGGCCCTCATCAGCCGCGCCATGTAGTAACACCCAAGCCTGATGTTCAACTCGGGGTCGAAGAGGCTTGAGGAGGAGAACCGCTTGATGCCGAGCTTCCTCGCCACCTCCCTCCCGGTCGAGGGTATGAGCTGCATCAGGCCGATCGCTCCGGCCGAGGAGATCGCCTTCGGATCGAACCTGCTCTCCTCATATGCCATCGCCGCCACGAAACCCGGATCCAATCCGAATTCGGCGGCCCACCTCTCTATCGCACGGCGATATGGCATCGGATAGGCGAGCTTCAGCACATCCGGCGAATCGCCCAAAATGCCCCTGAGATATATACCGTATTTGATCGACTGAGGATAGGATTTCATCCTACTGTAACAGATCGAGAGGTTATAGTAGATTCGAGCACGTCGGCTTCTGGAGCCGGGCAACATCGATGTGAGTTCCTGCGCGCCGTCGTCATACGCGCCGAGGGAGATGAGTTTGGCCGCTCGCGGGAAAGGCCTCAGATCCCAGCCTTTCAAGCTCGCTCCTCCTTTAGGATCGGCCTTCACCCTCACTCCCATCGACCTCAACCTTCCTTTGGCTTTAACCCCGTAATACCAGTCATCATCGGCGGCCAATTTCTTATAGTGGTAGAGGGCGCTGGCTCTGTTGCCGATCTTCTCATAGATCCTCGCCATCCAGTATCTGGCCGCCGCGGCGAACCTGCTTTTGGGATGCGACCGGAGGAGCTCCCTGAAGGGCTCAAGGGCCTTCGAGTACCTATGTCTTTTATACTCACACCATCCTGCCAGCCATAGCGCGTCGTCGGCAAGTCTGCCCGTGCCGTATTTAGTCGCCAATCTCCGAAACGTATACGCCGCGGCAGAGTATCTGCCCTCCTCCATCCGTATCGATCCTGCCTCATATAAGGCGTCATCGGCCCACCTGCTCCACGGATATCGCCTCGCAAAATCGAGGAACCTCCTTTCGGCCTCCCTCCTGTAACCGCGCCGCCTGTAACACTGAGCGATTCTGAATCTCGCGGAGGTGACATATCCGGGATATGGGTAGGATTTGAGCAGCCTGTTGAAGATCGAAATGGCCGATTTGTATTTCCCCTCGTCCATATGGCTCATCCCAGTATAATAGAGCACTTTCGTCGATATAGGGTCACCTCTTTTCAGCTTGATCCTGATGAACCTTCTTCTGGCATCCCTGTATTTGCCGGATCTGTAGAGGGCTATCCCCTGCAGTAGGAGATCTTTCCGTGTGAAGTGGAACTTCCCCCTTCGCGCAAGGCCATCGAGCCTGGAGATGGCCGATTCCGCGTAAAAGGCGGAGGGATATCTCTCAATCACCTTCC
>CAZHVH010000251.1:0-5331 GCA_964535855.1 uncultured bacterium | reverse complement strand
CGATATCTCCGATTCGGCCACCTCCTCGGGGGTTCCACACGCCACCAGGTATCCGCCCTCATCTCCGCCCTCCGGCCCGAGATCTATGATGTAATCGGCGCACTTGATCACATCCATGTTGTGCTCTATCACGACTATCGTGTTCCCTTTGTCGGCCAATCGGTTCAGCACGTCGAGCAGCTTCTTGACGTCGGCCGCGTGAAGGCCGGTGGTGGGCTCATCCATTATGTAGAGCGTGCTTCCGGTATCCGGCTTTATGAGCTCTCTGGCGAGTTTCAACCTCTGTGCCTCCCCGCCGGAGAGCGTCGTCGCGGGCTGGCCCAAAGGCATATAATCCAGCCCCACATCGCACAGCACATCAAGTATCCTCCTGATCCTGGGGATATCCCTGAAGAACTCCCTCGCCTCAGCCACCGTCATCTTCAATACGTCCGATATGTTCTTGCCCTTGTATTTGATCTCGAGTATCTCTCTCATGAACCCCGTCCCGTCACACACATCGCATTTAACCCACACATCCGGCAGGAACGGCATCGAGAAGAGGTTATACCCCTCGCCATCGCAGCTAGGACATCTCCCGTACTCCAGGTTCGAGCTGAAGTATGATGCCGTGAACCCCATCGCCCTGGCGTCGGGCGTCTTCGCGAAGAGCGATCGTATGTGATCGAATACGCCCGTATAGGTCGCCGGGTTCGACCGAGGCGTCTCGCCTATCGGCTTTTGATTGATGCTTATCACCTTGTCTATCTCGCCCAGCCCATCCGCGCGGAGGCATTTCGGCTCCGCCGCCGGCAGTCCAAGATATCGGGCGACCGCCGGATAGAGGACCTCCTCCACAAGCGAGCTCTTGCCCGAGCCCGATACCCCCGTGATGCAGGTTATAACGCCCAGCGGTATATCGATATCTATATCCTTGAGGTTGTTGGCGTATGCCCCGATTATCCGTAGGAACCCCCTTGGAGACCTGCGCTTCTTGGGAACCTCTATGCGGAACCGGTTCGCCAGATATCTGCCCGTAAGGGATTCTTCGATCCTTCGAATATCCTGGACCTTCCCCTTTGCCACGATCCTTCCGCCGTTCCGGCCCGCCCCCGGGCCGAAGTCGACGATCAGATCCGAGCTGGAGATCACCTCTCTATCGTGTTCAACCGTTATGACGGTGTTGCCCAGATCGCGCAGTTTCCTCAGGGCCCTGAGCAGCCTTCCGGTATCCCGCATGTGCAGCCCTATGGTCGGCTCATCCAACACGTATATCACGCCGGTCAAACCGCTTCCCAACTGACTTGCCAGCCTTATCCTCTGTGCCTCCCCTCCCGATAGCGTCGGTCCCGGGCGATCCAGGGTCAGATAATGGAGCCCGATATCCACCAGGAAGGAGAGCCTGTTCCTTATCTCCCTCAGCAGCTCCTCACCCACCTCGAGCTTGTCCTGAGGCAGCTTTAGATCCAGGAAGAACTGATAGAGATCGCCGATCGGCATTCGACATAGCTCCACTATATTTTTCCCGCCTATGAGGACATATCTTGAGCTCTCCTTTATCCTCGCCCCCTGGCATTTCGGGCATACCTTCGAGTAGGAGAAATCGGTGAATCCCAGACCCTCACAATACGGGCACATGCCCACGGGGCTGTTGAAGGAGAAATCCTGAGGCCGAAGCTCGTCATAGCTTATCCCACATCTGGCACATGCCCTTAGGCTGCTGAAGGTCACCAGATCGGTCATGCCGTCCGGACCTTGCAGTTGAACCTTCACCTCGCCCTCGCCCATCTCAAGGGCGGTCTCAACCCCCTCGGATACCCTATCGCGCTGGTCCTCCCTCAGTATAAGACGGTCCACGACGATCGCCACGTCATGTTTGACCCTCCTGCTTATGTTCATCCTCTCCTCGATCGGGGAGATCTCGCCATCCACCCAGACGCGCACGAATCCGCCGCGCTGAGCGCGCTTTAGCACATCGGCATATTCCTCGTTTTTGGCGAGTTTAACGGGAGCGAGGATGTAGATGCGGCTTCTCAAGGGAAGAGCCATTATCCGATCGACGATCTGATCGACGGTTTGGGCGCCCACGGGCTGACCGCATTTGACGCAGTGTTGCACCCCGAATCGGGCGAAGAGAACTCTCAGGTAATCGTAGATCTCTGTGATGGTGCCCACCGTTGAGCGCGGGTTTTTGCTCGGCGCCTTTTGATCGATCGCTATCGCCGGTGCAAGTCCGTCTATGAAATCGACCTTAGGTTTATCCATTCCGCCGAGGAACTGGCGCGCATATGTGGATAGCGATTCCACGTATCTCCGCCTGCCCTCGGCATAGATCGTCTCAATCGCCATCGACGTCTTGCCCGATCCGCTGACGCCCGTGAAGGTGATGAGCTCATCGTGTGGCAGGGTGAGATCCACGTTCTTGAGGTTGTTCTGCCTCGCCCCCCTAACAAGTATCGCCCGTTCAGCGGGCAGGGATCTTATCGGCTCCTCCTCGATCTCCTCGACCATCGCCTTATGTTTGCCGAGGAGCACATCCCTGAGCACCTGGCCGGTGTATGAGCTTTTAACCTTCGCCACCTCCTCGGGAGTCCCGCACGCCACGACATATCCGCCCTCCTCACCCCCTTCAGGTCCCAGATCGATGACATAATCGGCGGTCTTGATGATCTCCATGTTGTGTTCGACGACGACCACCGTATTGCCCCTGTCAACGAGCGTGTGAAGCACGTTAAGCAGTTTTTGAACGTCGGCGAAGTGAAGCCCGGTCGTCGGCTCGTCCAATATGTAGAGCGTTCTCCCCGTTCCCCGCTTGCTCAGTTCTCTGGCGAGTTTCACCCTCTGTGCCTCTCCGCCGGAGAGGGTCGGCGCCGGCTGACCCAGCTTGATGTAATCGAGGCCGACGTCATACAGCGTCTGCAGATATCTCTTTATCCTGGGCACGTTTTCGAAGAACTTCAGCGCCTCCTCCACCGTCATATCCAGCACATCGGCTATGGATTTGCCGTTGTATTTCACCTGGAGGGTCTCCCTGTTGTATCTCCTTCCGTCACAGACCTCACACTTAACCCACACATCGGCGAGGAAATGCATCTCGATCCTCTTCATCCCATGGCCCTGACACGCCTCACACCTTCCACCTCTGACGTTGAAGCTGAACCTCCCGGGTTTATATCCACGGATCTTCGACTCGGGCAGCTCGGCATAAAAGCTCCTTATGGCGTCGAAGAGCTTGGTATATGTGGCGGGATTGGATCTGGGCGTGCGACCTATGGGGCTCTGATCGACCTCTATCACCTTGTCTATATGCTCTATGCCCTCGATCCGATCGAATTCACCCGGAACGGTGTGGGCTCCCATCAGCCTCCGAGCGAGCGCCCTGTAGATTATATCGTTGACAAGGGAGCTCTTTCCGGAGCCCGATACCCCCGTGATGCAGGTGAAGGTTCCGAGCGGTATCTTAACAGTTATGTCCTTAAGGTTATTATGTCTTGCCCCGACGATCGTCAGCCATTTATCCGAGGGCTTTCGCCTTTGGGATGGTATGGGTATCTCAAGCTCGCCTCGCAGGTATTTGGCCGTAAGCGAGTTGGGACACTCCAGGATCTTGCCGGCCGGTCCGGCGAAGACGATCTCCCCTCCCTCCTGTCCGGGGCCGGGGCCGAAGTCGACTATGTAATCGGCGGATCGTATCGTCTCCTCGTCGTGTTCGACCACTATAACGGTGTTGCCCTGATCGCGGAGCTTTTTGAGGGCGTTTATAAGCTTCAGGTTATCCCGTTGATGAAGCCCTATGGTGGGTTCATCCAGGACGTAAAGCACGTTGGTCAATCCCGCCCCTATCTGGCTTGCGAGCCTTATCCTCTGCGCCTCACCACCCGATAGGGTCGGCGATGACCTGTCCAGGGTCAGATAATGTAGGCCCACGTCCACCAGGAATCTGAGCCGCCCCTTTATCTCCTTAAGTATCTCCTCGGCTATCGTCCGCTCACGCTCCGTCAGCTCCAGGTTTTCAAAGAAATCCAGGCATTCATCCACCGTCATGGCGGTGATCTCATGGATCGCCTTTCCGCCCACCTTAACCCCTCTGGCCTCCGGACGCAGCCTCGATCCGTTACAGTCGGGACAGATGCTTTCGCTGATATATCCCCTCAGCTCCTCATCTTTGAATCTCCTGAGCTTGTTGATTATCCCCTTATACTCGACTATCTGCTTTATCCTCCTGCCCCATCCGATTCGTCTGGTGATCATGATCTTGACGGGGGCGCCGTAGAGGATGATGTCCCTGTGTTCCTGAGATAGGTTTTTCCATTTCTCGTCGAAGCTGAACTTGTAATATTTCGCCAGAGCCGTGAGCACCGCTTCCAACTGTGACTCGCCCTTAAACCTCAAAGGCCCTATCGGCTTGATGGCTCCCTGGGAGAGGGATTTTTCGGGATCTACGATCAGATGAGGCGAGATATCGTGTATCACCCCCAATCCCCTGCACTTCGGACACATCCCCTGAGGGCTGTTGAACGAGAAGAGCTGAGGGGAGGGTTTGCTATAGCTTATGCCGCAGTTGGGGCAGGTCATGGTCTTGCTGAACATCCTCTCCTCGCCGTCCTCGAAGAGCAGCACCGCCATGCCCTCGGAGAGGCCAAAGGCCGTCTCAAGCGATTCGGCCAGCCTTCCTCTCATCTCAGGGTTTTTCTTCCTCATCACGATCCTATCCACCACGATATCCACGTCATGACGCATCTGTTTGTTCAGCTTCGGAGGGTTCGACAGCTCGTATATCTCCCCGTCCACCCTCACCCTCACGAATCCGGCCTTCAGCGCATCTTTGAACTCGTCCTTGAACTCCCCCTTTTTAGATCTGGCCACGGGCGAGAGGATCATGAACCGTTGCCGATCCGGTATCTCATTCATGATCCTCTCGACGATCTCGTCCGTCGACTGGTCGCTTATCAGCGCTCCGCATCGATAGCAATATATCTTCCCGACGTATGCGAACAGCAGCCTCAGGTAATCGTGTATCTCCGTCATCGTGGCGACCGTGGATCGTGGGTTGGAACCGGTGGTCTTCTGATCTATGGAGATAGAGGGTGAAAGCCCCTCGATGCTTTCGACATCGGGTTTCTGTATCCTGCCCATGAACTGTCTGGCATATGCGGAGAGGGATTCGATATACCGCCTCTGGCCCTCGGCATAGAGGGTGTCGAAGGCCATGGAGGATTTGCCCGATCCGCTTACGCCGGTGAAGACGATGAATTTGTTCCTCGGCAGGATCAGGTCGACATCCTTCAGGTTATGCTCGCGTGCTCCCTTAACAATTATCTTATCCATGCTCATCCCTTCAAACGGACGAAA
>CAZHVH010000250.1:0-5345 GCA_964535855.1 uncultured bacterium | reverse complement strand
AACCGTTAAGGTAAATCTATGGCCGTAAGAGATGAACGCTGCCTGGCTGGCCGCGCTCTTTCAAGCGGCTAAAAATGATCAAGGTGAAGATAATGGCACAGGCAAAACGGGGCGACACCGTTAGGGTCCATTATACGGGCAAGCTGGAGGACGGAACGGTGTTCGACACATCGCTCGATCGCCCCCCTCTGCAGTTCACGATAGGCGAGGGACGACTGATACCGGGATTCGAGGAGGCGGTGATCGGTATGAGCCCGGGAGAGTCAAAAACCGTCAAGGTTCCGGCGGATAAAGCTTTCGGACCGCATTATGAGGAGATGGTTCTGGTGGTGGATAGGACCGAGTTCCCGGAGCATATCGATCCGGAAATCGGCCAGCAACTGCAGATCTCCCAGATGGACGGCAGAACGATCGTGGTCACCGTCACCGATGTCTCGGAATCAACCGTCACCTTGGATGCCAACCATCCCCTGGCGGGAAAGGACTTGATCTTCGATATTAAGCTTTTGGAGATAGCCTGACCTTTTCGGGGGCACGGCGCCGTCGTGCCCCTAGGCCAGATCGGCGTATATCCTCAGCATTTCCTCCGCCATCCGGTCCCATCCGAAACGGTTAACTACCTTTTTGCGTCCCGATCGGGCGAGCCTCTCCCTCTCGGCCTCATCCCTCATCAGCCTGATCACCCACCCGGCGAACTCCTCCGGGCCATCCGCTATGATCAGATCCTCCCCGTCCGTTAAATCCAACCCCTCACACCCGATGCCGCTCGAGACGACGGCTTTCCCCATAGCGAGGGCCTCGAGGATCTTCAGCCTCGTCCCGCCTCCTATCCTCAGTGGGACGATGAAGACGGCGGCAGAAGCCACATAGGGCCTGATATCATCCACCAATCCCGTCACATGTACGCCATCCATCGAGTCCAGGGCTTTGACCCTCGGGCCGGGATACTGGCCCACAACGTAGAACTCAGCCTCCGGTATCTCCCCCCTTATGATGGGCCAGATACGCTCGTAAAAATATAGGACGGCGTCCTCGTTGGGATACCAGTCCATGCTGCCCACATACACGATCCGATTCCATCTCACCTCATCCTCCCTCGGCCGGAAATACTCCAGATCGACACCGTTCGGCACGATCTCAATCCTCACGTCAGGCGCGATCCGCCCGAGCCTTTCAGCGTCCTGCTCTGACATGCAGACACAGAGATCGAACATCGGGCATAATCTCCTTTCGAGCCTCCTGAACTCCAGCGATTGTATGAACGCGCCGAGTTTCCTGAGAGGTGAGGATGCGTTACGGCAGAGCCTCGTCCATACGATCGAGTCGATGTTGTGTTGTATCAGGATGGAAGAGGTGTCGCGATTGAGCGACGATCGCCTGAGAACGGGCAGGTACTGTCCGGCGTGCAACATCTCGAACTGAACCACATCGAATTTTTTCTCCTCGATCAAGCGGCGGAGCCTCTCGGCGAAGGTTTTGAGCCTGTATTTCGCCAGCGGTATCGGGTATCCGCACGCCACGGCGCGGATCGATCCGATCGAAAGATGTGGCATATCACCGGCAACTACCAGATCCACGCCCATATCTCTGATGATCTGCTCATCGCGAGACGTGGAGTTGAAGGTCTTGGGGGCCAATAGGGTGATGTGACAGGCCGGGGAAAGGTGTTTCAGGAGGTTAATCACCCTTATCCTGCCCCCTTCGGTCGCCGGCAGGGGGATAAAAGGGGAGAGTATAAGCACCCTCATCTCAGATCAATCTGTCGTAATCCTCAAGCTTTTTCTCCCACACCCTGACTCCGCAGAACCTATCGCCCTCTGGACAGGGAGGGGTGACGCCCGATCTCGATCTAAACCAGCATGGCGGGCCTAAGAACCGGCCTATGCGGGGATGGACTTCGGAGACCTGCCTGACCTCATCGAGCGAGGCGTGAAATATCTCCTCCTGGGCGTTGAAACAGAGCCTCATCCTCCACTTGTGATGCAGGTTTATAAGCGTCCCCGACTCGATAAACCTGATCGGGAAACCGTTCGGCAGCAGATACATCGCCCACTCGGTCGGCACCTTCATCTCCAAAAGGCGATTTATCCCCTCAAAACACCTTTCCATCGCCTCGGCGTAGACCCTCTCGGCCTCTGGGACCGCCCTGATCAGCTTGGGAGTGACGTAATCCGGTCTGCCCGTATAATGCCTATGTATGATCGGCCTCGAGCCGGGGACGGTGCGATGTCTCTGATCCTGAGAATCGGCTGTGTGGCTCAGCTTTTTAGCGAAGACGTAGTGGACGTGGTTCATCGCACGCATCAGCTTGGAGTGATGGGCGGGATTGAGCGTCTCGGGAAGGTAGGGGTTTTGAGCCGGATCCAGAAGCAGCCTCAGAGCCGCCTCGTCATCCATATCTCTTTCGCTCAGACCGAGGACGCATCTCACGGACTGTGCCAGAATTTCCTCTCCCTCCCTGGTGAACTCGATGAGAAGGGAGGATCTATCTCCGATAAGGGAGTCGAACTCTCGGGTGAAACCCTCATCGCCCAAGTGCCATCCCGACCCGAAGGCTTCCTCGACCACCCTATACTCCCCCGTCTCTTCAAGCGGCATCGGATCGTACAGCTCACCGGCGAAGCTCGGATCCACGAGCCTGACCGCCTCGACCATCCCCTCGATCAGCGATCTGACCTCTTTGGGAAAGTCGAATGATCTCGCCAGGCGAGCATATCTATGGAGCGTAACGCCGTTTATCGTGTGGTACATGTAGGCGTAGGTGGCGATAGGGAGGACGTATCGCGCGACCTCATAGGCCTTACGGGCGATTTCATTCTCCCACCTTTCAGGCTTTGAGGATCGAGAGGGAAAGATCCTGAAATACTCCTCCCTAATCCTGGGGATCAGGAGCTCCACCAGCTTCTCGTAGGCTTTCATCTGGACCGAGATCGTCTCACGATAGATATCCAACGCCCTTCCGTCGATAGGTGGGACGAAGAAGTTATCGGGCGATACCCTCACGTATCTCTGTGAGACCTGCTCCGAGTTGTAGAAGGGATGGCTGTGCAGGAAGGACCAAACGGCGGCGCGGGAGATCCGATCTATGGCAAAGACGAAGAAGGCGTGCCCCCTGGTGGTCAGGTGACCCGCCCGGAGCGTGCTTCGCGCTATCCTGTCCCGAATCCGCTTAGCCCTCTCGTCCCTCGACACCTCCTCCGGGAAGACGATCCCCCTCGAGGAATAGCAGGTTCTGGCGGCAGCTACCGACAGATCATAGGGATTTGGACTGTAACAGATCAGCCTGACGATCGGTCCGCGCAATTCAAATAGCCCCTTCCTCTGGGAGTTCGATTTTGATCTTCGCCGCCGATTTGAGCCCGTTGATCCACGCCTCCAGGAGATCGTTCCGCTTCCGCTGTATCAGGCTTCTTCGGATGTTCGCCAGCTCCTCCTTGTCCTCCTCCAGCTTTTTCATATCGGCCTCTTGCCTTTCGACGAGCTGTATGATGTATGCCCCGCGTTGAGTCTGGAAGGGACCTTTCACCTCATTGAGCTTCATCCTGAACGCCACAGCGGAGATCTCCGGCGCGGAACCTATCATCGGGACGTACCCGCTGGAGGATCTGGCGAAAAGGGGAGTCTCCTTAACCTTCAGCTTCTCGTCCTGAGCCTTTTTGACCAGATCGTCCAGCGTCTCGCCGGGCTTGTATTTGCTCATCAACTTCTCGGCGGCCTGGAGGGCGAGCTCTTTGGCCTTCTCGTCCTTGAGCTCGTCGGTTATCTTATCCCTGACCTCATCCAGTTTGGGGATATGGGAGTATTGCCTGTCCACGACCTTGGCGATGAAGTAGGCCATCACATCGCCGCCGTAGCTTTTGATCTCTATGGGATCGCTGGTATCGCCCTTCCGCAGCTCGAAGACGGCATCCAGGAAATCCCTGTAGGTATATCTGCTGCCTATGGTTGGGATCTGCGGATCATCCCTTGAGAACAAACCGGTGGTTTTGACCTCGAACTTGATCTCCTTGAACTTCTCGACGAAGTCCTCGGCCTTTTTCGACTCATCCCCCAGTTGTCTCACGTATACCTCCGCGGCCCTCTCCGGTATAAGCTTGACGGTCTCCTCCATCCCCTGCAGCTCGATATCGTAGACCAGCTCGCCGGCCAGCTCGCGGGCCAACAGGGCTGCGGCGTCCTTCTTCAGCTTCCTTTCGATCTGATCCTTCACCTCATCCAGGCTCTTTATCCTTTCCGGCTTTTTATCCTCGACCTTGATGATATGAAATCCGTATTGTGTTTCGACTATATCGCTTATCTCGCCCGGCTTGAGGGAGAAGGCGGCCTTTTCGAACTCGGGCACCATCCTGCCTCTCCCGAAATATCCGAGGTCACCTCCTTTATCCTTGGTGCCCTCATCCTCGGAGTACTTTTTGGCCAGCTCGGCGAAGTCGGCTCCGGATTTGGCCTCCTTCAGGATCTTCTCGGCCTTCTCTTTCAGCTTCTTTTTCTCCTCCTCCGATGCGCCGCTGGGAACCTTGATCAATATATGCCTCGCCTTGACCTGTTCCTTCTCCTTGAACTCCGAATCCTTATTGGCCTCATAATAGCTCTTTATGTCGTTTTCGGAGATATCGATCTTCTCCTCAAAGGCCTTGGGATCTATCTTGATATATTTGACGTTGATCTTTTCGGGGATACGGTACTCCTCCTTTTTCTCCTCATATCTCCTCTTTATCTCATCCTCTGAGGGGTTGACCTTGTCGCGGAATTTGGAGACGGCGAACTCTATGAATTTCAGCTTGACCTTCTCATTCCGCCTTTTATACTCCTCCTCGATTTCCGTCTTGGTGACGATGGGAATTCCGAAAAGTATGTCCTGCAATCTCTGCCTTGAGAGGCTATCGCGAAGGCTCCTCCAGTAATCGTCAGCTCTCCCCCTTCGGGCGAGGATCTGATAGATCTGGTAGTAGGAGGGATTACCGGCGATCTCCCGATCGACCTCCTCGCCGCTCAGCAGGAGTCCGAGTTTCTTAAGCTCCTGGTCGATCAGGACGTCCTGGACGATCTTATCGGCCGTCTGGCTGTCGATATCGATATCTTTGATGAATCTGTCGTAATTATCGCCGTACATCCTGCGCATCCTCTCCGTCTCGTTCCTCAGGGCGTTTTGGAACTGCTCAAGGGTCACCCTCTTCCCGTTGACCTTTATGACGACCTTCGAACCCTTCCTGAACTTCCCTCCAGCGCCCCATACCAGGAATATCGTCCCGACAAAGGCGATGACGACTATGCCGTAGAACATCTTAGCGACGAATTTCTTCCTGAGAAACACCATTATCATGGTTCAGCTCACCTCACCGGAT
>CAZHVH010000249.1:0-5353 GCA_964535855.1 uncultured bacterium | reverse complement strand
GGAAAATCTATATTCCTGTCTCCTGTTTCCTGCCTCCTGTCTCCTATCGGTGATACTGCTACACTCAAGGGAAATTTGAGCGACTTCAGTAGATGCCACATTTCGTTCAAGGGTTTTCCTCCACGGGGAGGAAAACGACGTCGACGGGTGAAACCTCAGCCATGAGCTCATCGCCTGGTTTCCTCTCGACGCCTCCGGGATTGTGGACGATGATTTTCATTTTTTGTTTACCCGCTGCCAGGACCTCGTACTCCTCGACCTCGCCCAGATAGGTTAGGGAGAGGATCTTAACGGGAAACAGGTTGGTCGTTCTTTCGCCTCGGAGGGAACCCAGATCGGAAAGGCTGATGGATTCCGGCCTGATCGAGCAGAGCACCTTTTCGCCAGGGTTTATCTCCAGGTAGAGATCAGAGGTCTGAAGCCTGCCTATCGGGGTTTCGGCGAGGGCACCTCCAGTTCGATCTTTGCCGATCAGCTCACCGACAAGGAAGTTCGTCTCGCCGATGAAGTCGGCGACGAACCTGTTTATCGGTCTTGTGTAGACCTCCCGAGGGGTGCCAACCTGGATGATCTTTCCGTCGCGCATCACAGCCAGCCTTTCAGCCATCGAGAGCGCCTCTTTCTGATCGTGAGTCACGTAAATGGTGGTGACGTTCGATTCGGAATGTATCCTTTTGATCTCACCGCGCATCTCGAGCCTGAGCTTGGCATCCAGGTTACTGAGGGGCTCATCCAAGAGAAGCACGTCCGGCCTTATGACCAAGGCTCTGGCAAGCGCTATCCTCTGCTGCTGTCCGCCTGAAAGTTGATTGGCGTTCCTATCGGCGTATTCGGCCATGTGCACGACCTGAAGCGCTTCGAAGACCATCTTTTTGCGTTGTGCCTTGGGTATTCCCCTCACGGAAAGTCCATATTCGACGTTCTGGTATACCGTCATGTGCGGCCAGAGGGCATAGTTCTGAAACACCATGCCCGTATTGCGCTTGTGAGGGGGTACGTCGTTCATCAGCCTGTCGTCGAAATATATCTTCCCCTCATCCGGCCGGTAAAACCCCGCGATCGTTCTCAGACAGGTGGTCTTGCCACATCCCGAAGGGCCGAGGAGGAAGAAGAGCTCGCCGGCATTGATCGAAAGATTTATCCCTTCTAAAACCCTATTTCGATCGAAGTACTTGCTGACGTTAATCAGACGGACGCTAACAGGCAATTCCGGCCTCCAAGTGTAAGGCTTTCGCTTGGACGAGATAGCCTGACCTAAAGCATTTGTATTATAGCACTTCACCGTTCTTCTGACAAACCGAACTTGCAACCTGTTGGGCGTTGTGATATCATGAAGTGAGGGGGAAATGAGCTGAAAGGGGTACATCATGATGAGAAAGCTTTTACCTTTAATCCTCTTTCTCGTTCTCCTCGTATCATGCGGCGGCGAGAAAAAGGAGGCGAAATCTCAGGGCCAAAAGGGGCAAATATCCCATTCCACCCAAAGGATCGAAAGAGGCGTTAGACCCTCAGCCGGTAAGGGCGGGGGATGGACGATGTTCATGGGCGATCTGCAGCGGTCGGGGCGCAGCGGAGATAAGATCATCTCACCGCCCCTTAAGCTCGCGTGGAAATTCATGACCGGCGGGCCGGTAACGGCCAGCCCGCTGGTATGGAACGATACCGTCTATATAGGCTCGCAGGACGGCAGGTTCTACGCCCTGAAGGCTAAGAAATGGGGGGAGAGATGGTCCTTTGACGCAGGCTCACCGATTCAGTACAGCGGGGCGATCGAAAACGGCATGCTTTTCTTCCATACCAGGGATAACATCGTCTATGCCCTAGATGCCCGAAACGGTAACCTTATCTGGAAAACCAAGGTGGACAATTGGATCAGTTCGCCTCCTATCGCCTATGGCGGAAGGGTATACCTGGGCGTTTATGACAGAAAGATATACGTCCTCGACCAGAGAAACGGAAAGATCAGGGATAGGATCCCGATGAAGACCGAGATCGGAGGGGTATTGTATATCTGTACACAAGGGGTGCTTCGTCCGCTGCAGCCCATGAATCAAGCGGAGGGGATAAGGAAGAAGATCCCGTTCTCGCAGAGCTACCCGGTGACGGCAAACGGATATATCTTCATAGGCTCTCGCAAAGGCGCCCTTCATGTGCTCTCACAGTCGGATTGGCACGAGGTTTTCTCCTTTTCCGTCGGGGGCGGCGTCGATTCAACCCCGGCCATATATGACGGGATGGTCTACTTCGGATCGTCCGACGGATACGTCTATGCGCTGGCAGGCGGGGATTATACAGGAAGCACCTCCCAGGAGATCAAAGGGGAAAGGAAGAGGTGTTTCGTGATAGGCAGATCAGCGGTCTACGATCGTCCTAAGGGTGAGGTCATCACCTATGTGAACGACGGCGAGATATTGCCGCTTTACGGGATTCAAAACGGATGGTATAGGGTGAAGCTCCCCGATGGAAGTTTCGGCTGGATGAGATCGGCGATGCCGATCGGCCGATCCGAGCATGATCTTCTTACCCCTGAAGAAGCCGGCAGACTTGATACGCTTAAGCTGAAGCTCGGCGGCGAGTTTCCCATATGGTCTCCCGACGGGGAAGCCGTCGTCTATCCGCTTAGAACGGATCTTAAAGGACAATACTGGCATGCCGATGAGATATGGGTTACCTTTCCCGAAACGGGTAAGTCTCAAAAGCTCTGCTCAGCCAGCATCTATAACCCATATCTCTCATGGTCTTTGGATAGCAAATGGATAGCGTTTGAGACCTACGATTCCAACGTCAGCCACATCTGGGTCGTCAGCCGAGATGGGACGGATCTGAGACGGGTGACCAAGGGCGAGGCGCCATCCTTCTCCTCCAGGGCGCACAGGATCACTTTCAGGCGCAGACGAGAGCTCGTGGATTCAGTCTGGGTGGTCAACATCGACGGATCGGGCCTGAGAAGGATCAAAACGATCCCCATAATGGGCACACCACAGCAGTATCTCTACCTGCTGCCGCCCAGATGGTCACCCGATGGCAGAATCATAGCGGTGGGAACGAATGGCGAATATTACCAGTCGGGAGAGGCTAAGATATTGCTTTTGGGGGTCCAAGGTGGCGTTGAGTCGAAGATAATCCATAGTCGGTCGAAGAAGGTTTCCGAGATATACTGGTCTCCCAATGGGAGGTATCTAGCATACGTGCTTTCGGGGAACCCCGGCGTCAGACCGGATGCCCAGATAGACGAAAAGCTGTTCCTGCTTGACATGCGAACGCAGAAGGTCGTCTCATTCGACCATACTTCACCTACGTGGTCACCTGACGGCAGATTCCTGGCCTTTATGGAACATGACGATAGGGCGAGGATAAATTGGAAGGTGTGGGCCTATGAGGTCAACACGGGCCGTAGACGGTTACTCCTCGTCTCAAGGGGGAAGCTGTCAAAGCTGGAGTGGATGCCCGATGGCAGATTGTGCCTGTGGGTGACGGGCAAATATATAAGAGGTGGAAGATATAGACCAGCTCAGACGACGGGATATATCCTGAGCTTTGATTATATTCGGTGAGTGAGATGGAGGGAAAGACAAGAGGATTGATCGTTGCGCTTCATACCAGTCTCTCCTCTTTTAAGGAGATTTCCTTCGCCTATCTTTTCGGCTCTGCCGTGAGGAGCTGTCCCGCCCGCGGACACGGATGGGATTTCCGGGATATCGATATAGCCGTTTACCTTCTGCCCTGTCCGGCCTCTTCCTATGAACGATTTAAGCTTGCCATGCGCATTGGACGTGCAGTGGAGAGGGCTATCTCCTTTTACCGCGAGGTAGATGTTCAAATTCTAAACGAAGCACCTCCCTTCTTCCAATATAAGGTGATAAAAACAGGTCAACTTATTCTTCAGCGCGATGCTCGATGCCGGATTCGCTATGAAGCACACCTTCTTTCTCAATATCTGGACTATCAACCGATGTGGGAGGAGTTTATAAACCGATATTTTAACGGGGATAACGGTATGGAACAGCGAGCTGAGGTTTTCCAGCATTTCCAGGAAATGGACGAGGCATTGGCGGACTGGGAACGATACCGAAGAGACATCACTGCAGAGATGATACGCTCGAACAGAGATACAAGGAACATGGTTATGCATGCGATGCTAATTTCCATCCAATCCTGTATTGATATCGCCAACCATATCATCGCACAGAGGGATCTGCGACGTCCCTCTACCTATAGAGAAACCTTTGAAATTTTAACTGAAGCGGGAGTTATCCCTCAGGAATTGGGTGAAGAGCTGGCTGATTTAGCGGGTTTTCGCAATGTATTGGTGCATCTCTATTGGAGAATAGACCTGCAGCGCGTATACGAAATCCTTCAAAATGGATTAACACCTCTCTACCGGTTTCGAGATGTAATCCGCCGATCCCTGGGGCCGCGGAAACCCAGGCAGTCTGAGGGACCAGAGGCAGAAAACGATGAAGGACAGGATCGCCGTTATCGACGTCGGAACCAATTCCGTCCTGCTCCTCATATGTCAGATCGAGGGCGATCGCCTGAGGACCATTCGCGATGAGGCCATCATAACCCGCCTCGGCGAAGGATTGAGACAAAGCGGATCTCTGTCTCGAGAGGCAATGGATCGAACTACGAGGGCGATACTCAAATACATCGACCTATCCCGCGGGATGAACGTCAAAAGGGTGGTGCTCTTAGGCACAAGTGCCCTCAGGGAGGCGCGAAATTCAGATGAGTTCATCGATATGATACGAAGGAACACCGGAATTGAGCTTAAGATTATATCGGGCGAGGAGGAGGCGAGGCTTTCCTTCATCTCCGTCGCCCGCGATCCCGATCTTACCTTACCGGAGGGGATCATCGCCGTAACGGACATCGGCGGGGGAAGCACGGAGGTGATCTTAGGGGAGGGCAAGGAGGCAACATTTCATCGTAGCTTCAAGGTCGGGGCGGTTAAACTCACAGACGAATTTCTCAGATCTGACCCCCCGCGGGAAGGTGAGATGACGGAGATGATGGAGTACCTCAGAAGGAGATGGACGGAGATACCGGAGGAACGGATCGACTGTATGGTCGGGATCGGCGGAACGGTTACCACGATAGGGGCGATGAAGTTGAAGCTACCTCAGTTCGATCCGTCCGCCGTTCATGGAATGGATCTCAAGAAGGGGGAGGTGGAGGGGATATTTCAGACGCTCATCTCCGTTCCCGCACCTGAAAGGGCGGAGATCCCGGGAATGGAGCGTGAAAGGGCGGATATCATCGTGGCGGGCGTGGCGATACTTCTCTCGCTGATGTCCAGATTCGAGATCGACGAGGTGAAGGTAAGCTGTAAGGGTTTGCGATATGGGATGGC
>CAZHVH010000248.1:0-5354 GCA_964535855.1 uncultured bacterium | reverse complement strand
AAGAACTTCCACAGTTAAGCGTGAGTATCTTCATGGAAAACCTCCCCGTTGGATTCGGCTTGGGATATTTATGATACCCTTTCCGCTCCGATTTTTAAAGTGTATTGTGCCGAGGCGTGGTTAAGGAAACCATAAAGGTTAGATCAAGATAAGCTGTGATCGCCCTTGAAAGCTATCGAGGGGTGATGATAACATTTATCCCAAACGCTCATATTATCACTGAGTGTAGCAGAGATTTTTAAAGCTACCGTCCGCCTCTCGGCTGTCCCGCTTATAGGTCATTTATTGTCATTTGTCGTCATTTATCGTCATTTAAATGACGGCGAAGCCAAATGACTTAATGACAACAAATGACGGTTGAGCTGTGGACGGCGGACAATTGGCCATAGATAGATACTACACTCAAGGGGAATAAGAGCGATCCCAAATATCTAGGAGGACATGGGAGGAGAAAGAAGATGAAAAACCTTGCTGTAACTTTGATTCTTCTGGCAGTCGCCTGTGGATCTGGGATAGCGTTGGAGATAATCAAAGGGCCATATCTGCAATACGTAACTCAGACGGGAATCACCATCATGTGGGAGACGGATAAACCCTCAACCTCCCTAGTGCGATACGGCGACACAGAGCTTTCCGGATACAAGGGAGATGAAAGGGAGAGCAAGATCCACGAGATCAGGATCGAGGGATTGAAGCCGGAAACCCGATACAGATACAAGGTCATCTCACGCTCCGGAGGTGAAGGGATTCAAAGTGAGATATACACCTTCAGGACGGCTCCCCGACGAGACACATCATTCAGGTTCGTGGTGTGGGGCGATAACCGGACCGACGTTAAGATGTGCGAACAGGTGGCGAAACTCATAGCCTCTCAAAATCCCGATATCGTCATAAACGTCGGCGATGTGGTCAGCAACGGAAATGTCTATGAGCAGTGGGGGAGGGAGTATTTCGGACCGATGAGCTGTTTCGCCCATTCGGTCCCCACATATGTGGCGATAGGCAATCACGAGAGGGACGCCCATTGGTTTGACGATTTCGTCTCGCAGCCGGGTAATGAGCATTGGTTCGCCTTCTCCTACGGCAATTCACGCTTCATCATACTTGATACCAACCGTCCATACGACCCGAACAGCGACCAGTACGAATGGCTGATGAAGGAGCTTGAATCCGAGGAGTTCAAGAAGGCCGCCTTTAGGTTCGCCTTTTTCCACCATCCGCCATATTCCGAACAGTGGGATAGCCCCGGATATACCGGAGAGGAACCCGTGAGGAGATATCTGGTTCCGGTTCTGGAGAGATACGGCGTGGATATCGTGTTTTCCGGTCATACACACGATTACGAACGCGGCAGGAAACTGCTTGAGGATGACCGCGAGATCTTCTACATAATAACCGGCGGAGGAGGTTCAGCGCTGGATAGGGTTGAGAACAAGGACTGGGACGTCATCCAGCTTCACAAATCCGTCTATCACTGCGTTGTGGTCGATGTGAAGGGCGGCGTCCTCAGCTTCAAGGCGATAGGATTGAACGGAGATGTCGTGGACTCATTCCGAAAGGTGAGCCTCGATGAGATGGCAAGGTCAGCTGGAGCGGAGAAGCCCTTCCTCGAAGGGCAGCTTCAGGCGGTCAAGGATGAAGATCTGATGGAGGATAAATTCACCTTCGCCGTCGCGGGGGATACGAGAAGCTGGCTGACGATATATCAGCCCGAAACATGGTATAGGATAATCGAGGAGCTCAACAGGATACGACCGGATTTCGTACTGGACGTCGGAGATATAATCTCACGCGGCTATACGAACGATCCTGAACTGCTGATGAAGGAGTGGCGTGAATACTTCAAAGCCGTGTCCACCTCCGATATACCCGTCCTACCCGTGGCGGGGAACCATGATATCTGGAGCGAGATGAGCCAGATGTTCTGGAGGAGGATGATCGGCGATCTCTGGTACTCCTTCGATTACGGCAACTCCCACTTCATAGTTCTCTGTTCCGATCAAGCCCGGCCGAACTACATAGGGAAGATAAGCCCAAAACAGCTCGAGTGGCTCGAAAGAGATCTAGAGCTACACGCCGACACGCCGCATATCTTCGTCTTCCTCCACAAACCCCTTTGGGAAGGCAAGGAATGGCAGAGGATACATGAGCTTCTGAGGCTTTACAACACCGAGGCCGTGATAGCCGGGCATGTCCATCTCTATAAGCGCTATGAGGATCGGGACGGGATAAAATACATAATCTCAGGCGGCGGAGGAGCGGAGATGGGAGATTTCAGGGAGGCTGGCAACATCCTACACTATATGCTCATAACCGTTGATAGGGATAAGGTCTATTACTCCGTCGTCGAGCCCGGATCGATTCATGATATGAACATGGTGACCACCTCCTCCGCCTCGACCGCTTCCACCATTTCCAGGGCCATCTCGCTTTCAGGGACCGTGTCCGGATCGGACTCCGAATTGAAGCTCAACGTATCCAACCCGTTCGATAAAAGGGTTGAGGTTGCCGCCCTTTGGGATCTCCCCTCAGGGTTCAGGATATACCCGCCGGCCGTAAGGTTATCGATCGAACCGGGCGGTAAAGCCCAGGCCAATTTTCGCCTGCATCTGGATGATATACAGACCACTCTGGGACAAGTTCCCAGGTTGACCGTGATATACCCGGCCGGGGAGAAAGAGGTGAGATTGTATCGCTATCCAAATCTGACTGGCAACTACAATCCTAAGATGGTTTTGGCCCCTCACTTCGATGGTCGTCGAAGAGGAGGACTCCCCCGTATCGCCCTGATCGGCGAAGATCCGACCGATTTCTCACTTCAGATGAGCTTCGCCTGGGACAAGGATGTGCTTTACCTGAACGGCGGCATCAGAGATGATAAATCGAGTGAGGGCGATTCTCTGTCCGTCGAGCTCCTCATCGGCGAGAGCAAGGCTAGATTCGACATCAGCCACAAAGGCGGTGCAACCCTGTCGATTAACGGCGAGAGGCTCTCCGAGCCGGGTACGCTCATGTTCTCCAGGCGAGGTGAAAACACCTCCTTCTCCGCTTTCATCCCATGGGATGCCGTCAAGTCGAGCCCGAAGCCGGGGAAGCTGATAGGGGCGAAACTTATGGCCGAAGATGTCGATGACGGAGCGGCGAAGAGGATCGAATGGGATGGCGAGGTTTTAGTGGCCCCTGCGCCATGATTGGAGAGATCTTCCTAGGAGGGATTGAGATGAAGAGATGGCTTTTGATCCTCGTTTTTCTCATCCCCGCCCTGGCGTTCCCTGACAAGGGGATGATGCCGATAATCCCCGGAGTCTCCGTCTACGAACCAGGGCAAAAGGCGATAGTCGCATGGAAAGACGGAAAGGAGGTCATGATACTCTCAACCGATGTGAGGGCGACAAAGGATACGGAGGTGCTTGAGGTAATACCCTTCCCCTCTCCACCCGATATACAGGAGGGAAACTTCGATTCCTTCCTCGTGATTCAAAAGCTCATCTTGTTCCGAATGCCCATACTTGGGAAAGGGGAGGGATACGACGTCGAAGTGCTCTTTCACGAGAGGATAGGAGCTCACGACATTCTCCTCTGCAGGGTGAACGACTGGGACGATTTCATGAGATGGGTCGAGGAGTTCCTGAAAGGCGCTAAAATCTCTCCCCCTCCGAGGCTCGAGGAGGTTCTCAGAGGTTATCTCGACGATGGCATGAGATACTTCGTCTTCGACAGGATCTCGATAGCTTCGGAGGAGAGGAGCGTCGATCCCATAATTTACAAATTCGCATCGGATTTCCCCTACTACCCCCTGAAGATCTCAACCATTATCCCCGGAGATACCGACATAAAGCTCTTCCTCATAACCGAGCTTCCGCTTACGGCATTTTACAAAGAGGGCGTTGGAGAGATGAAACTGGTAAAAACCATCCCAGGAGCTGTGCCCGTCGTCCATCCTCTCTCAAATCGGGAGCTGTGGAGTATAAGCGGTGAGATAGGATCGCTCTTTGAAGGCGAAGCATGGCTATCGTTCCTGAGATACAGGGGAAAGCTCGAGACCTTAAGGGAGGACTTCAGGGCTGAAAGTTTCTCGATGACCACGGATGTTTCCTCGGAAAACCTCGCTGAAAGCTGGGGGAAGATCAAAACCCTCTTTTCAAGGCGATGAGGATGTATCTCGTTATGGGAAATATTATATGAGTTAAGCGGCCACTTGAAAAACAGCTTTGGGATGGTTTAAAATAGCTACGATGGATCACATCAGGAAGGATGCACCTCACGGGTATCCTCCATCCCCGGCGAAGGAGGTCGAAAAGCTGATCCTCAGGGAGTTCGAAGGATTTATATTTGATCTCGACGGCACGGTTTACCTCGGAGAGAAGCCGATCAAAGGCGCCAAGGAGGTTATAGAAGGTCTCAGATCGGCCAAGAAGAAGGTGCTTTTCGTCAGCAACAAGCCCATAGCCACCAGGGAATCATATGCCGAAAAGCTGACGAGGTTCGGCATAGAAACGTCGCCTGAGGAGGTGATCAACTCCTCCTTCGTCTTGACCAGATATCTGAACAGGATTAAACCTCGCGCCAGGGTTTTCCCGATAGGGGAAAAGCCGCTGATCGATGAGCTTGAAAGGGCGGGTTTTCGGATAACCGATGTTCCGGAGGAGATCGAGATGGTGGTGCTGGCGATGGATAGAACCTTCAACTATGCCAAACTCCTGACAGCCTACCGTGCGGCGAAGGGAGGCGCTTTCCTCATCGCAACCAATCCCGACCCGACATGTCCCATGGACGGAGGAGAGTTTCCCGACTGTGCCTCAATTATAGCGGCTCTGGAGGCATGCTCGGGGAGGAAGGTGGAAGTGATCGTTGGGAAACCCTCGCCCATCATGGTCGAGGAGGCGATGAGGTGTCTAAACCTGCCTCCCCAGAAATGCGTCATCACAGGCGACAGGCTCAGCACGGATATCGCTATGGGCAAAAGGGCGGGTATCTTCTCAATTCTGGTGCTGACGGGGGTCACCAAACGGGAGGATCTGAGAAAATCTGAAATCAAGCCCGATCTCGTTTTAAACGGCATCTGGGAGATGTCGGAGTTGATCTGATTATCACCCCGCCACACCCTTATGGGCGAATTTGTAGGGCAACCTCTGTCTCCCTTCTGAGCCTCCCTCTCAAGGGCGGTGATATTACGGGATTTTGGACGTGAATTCGAAGGATTTCTCGGAGGTTGAAGTTAAATTCGAGGTTATGGGAGAATATGATAAACCGTCCAAGACATGTAAAACCGTAGGATGTCATGAGGACAAAAGATGAGAGGAGTGAGAAAGCTATACCTGATAATCGTAATCGCCCTCGTCGCTTTAGTCGGA
>CAZHVH010000247.1:0-5391 GCA_964535855.1 uncultured bacterium | reverse complement strand
TGAGAGAGATACGTCGAGGTATGAACGACGAAGAAATCATCTCACTGTCAATTGACGAATCTCGGGTTATTATGACCTTCGATAAGGACTTCGGAGAACTGATATACAGATCTAGACGGAGGGTGCTCGGTGTCATACTGGTGAGGATATCGGATAACGAGGTGAGTAAAAGGGCAGTTTTGGATTTTTTAGGGAAGTACTCCGATACCCCCGCCGCATTGCGGCGGCACATAAAGTGCCGCCGCAATGCGATATGTGGACTCTACCTCACTCCCTAACGAGCTCGATGGAACACAGGATGGGAGCCTCCCTCCTGGCCTTTGCAGCGTCCTTTGAGATGATCTCCCTCGCGGGCACCAGCTCCAGGGTTAAATCCCTGCTCACCTCTATCCCCTTGAACTCCTTAACGATAGCTTTGTTCGGCCCGCCGGCCTCACTCAGAACGTCGAAGTTTTCGGCGACCGTTTTCCCCTGAAGTTTGATGTCGAAAACCCGCTCGCCGGGCCGGACGTCCTCCGTGGGCTCGATGAAACCCAATCTGACGGTATAGGTGCCCGGCTCATCCCCCTCGCCGAGCAGAGGAACGACGCATCTGGTCAACCCACAACAGCCGAAGGAGAAAAGCCACGGCTTGTCCGTTCCCTTTATCTTCACGTCCTGGGGATTGGTCATGAAGTAGCCAAACCCGGGCAGGAAAGTGGTCTTCAGATCGAACTTGAGGACGAGCGGTATCGAAGGGCGGGGATAGGAGAGCCACAGGGTTCCATCCTTATCCCTTCTGTCGCCCGGAGCTCCTAAATTTATGGCGAAGTGCCTTGCGGGGGTGATCGGCGCCGTCGAGCAGAACATCCCCCAACCCCTGTCGACATCCCTCGGCTCGAAGACGACGGTCGAGTAAAGGGAGAAGGGGCAGACGCAGCCGGAGCTCGCCTCCGGCTCGATCAGCAACCCGTTAGCAGCTATCATGTTGATGCAGCAGCCGGGGCGTTGTCCGCCGAAGTGAATCACGCCGGAATCCCTCTCCAGGTCGTAGAAGGCGGTGACCAACGACCTCATGAGGAGACAGTGGGGACAGGCTGAAAGCGGGCCACAGTGATGGCCCCTGCCCAGCTCAAAGGGGACCGGCTCACCGGTGATCGGATGCGGATGTCTTACCTTCTCTCCGGTTTTCAGATCATATGCCCACGGGTCGGCGTATATCGTGTTCCCGACGACCAGGGGACGGGTGAAGTAATTGCACGGTCGGGACCAAACCAGCTTTCCATCCTTCGCCGAGAGGACCGTTATCCGCCTTCCGGCCAGCTCACCCCTGAAGAAGTGGCCCCAGTAATGCCCATCAGAGAATGAGCCGCAGAAGATCAGGAAACCGTCATGATACATGAGGTGAACCGGGGGGCCGC
Source organism: uncultured bacterium (assembly GCA_964535855.1). Taxonomy (GTDB): domain Bacteria; phylum Poribacteria; class WGA-4E; order B28-G17; family B28-G17; genus JAGGXZ01. The sequence goes on along the minus strand of CAZHVH010000247.1, from coordinate 3,991 downwards.
AATCCGTCAGATCCACCACCTCCTGCCAAACCACCTCGCCCGATTTCGCATCCAGCGCCACCACCTTCCTGATATCCGAGCGGGCGGATTTGCCACCGGCGATCTCGGAATCGGCGAAGAAGATCCGACCGTCTCCGACGGCGATGGCGTTGTGCTCTATTGAGCCGCCGCGATAGACCCATCTGAGTTCACCGCTCCCCTTATCCACGGCGAAAAGCCCATCGCTCCGGCCGGATCTAAACGAGGTGCTTCCGAAGAGCAACCCATCCACAACGGAGACATACCCCCATGACCTCGGTTTTCCCTCGGGGATGGGAGGAAGCGAGTAGGTCCTCAGTATCTCCCCCGTCTTAGCGCTTAGCCGGAGACATCTATCGCCGATCGCCACGAAGAGGCTCTCCTCATCGCACGCCATGTTGCCGCCTCGGTGAGGCACGCCGGGACAGATGGCGCCCTCGATATCCCGCTCCCACAGTTTAGTCCCGTTATAGGCATCGTATGCCATTATCACGTTCTCCCCCTCGACGAAGAATCGACCGTTGATGGAGAGCGGCGCGATGCCTTTCGCATGTCTGCTCAGCATCCTCGTCGGCCCTGGCTCGCCGAACCAGAGGAGGTCAAGCGGATATCTAACGAGCTCATCGTCAGAGCAGGCCGTGTTTCCGGGGTTGGCATACTGCTGCGTCCATCCACCCGCACCCGGAAGGGAGGAGCGGTCTATCCTGAGCCACACCCCGCCGTTCTCGAGGACCTGGAAACCGTTGAATCCGGGGAGATCGGTGATCTTCGCGGCGTAAAGCCACCCCCGAAGCTCCCTCGCCTTGAGCCTTCTCCCGGTCCGTAGCATCACGGCCTTCTCCGGCTGGCCGATATAAATTACACCGCCACAGGGCTTAAGGACACGGCATATCTCCCTGATGAGCTCCACCCTCTTCTCCTTTGAGCCGGGGATACGACCTGATATGAGCATGTCATCGGAGACGATCAGATCGGCGAAGTAGTCGGGATAAGGGAGGGGAAGGAGCGGACCTTGATCTACACTCACCCTCACGCCGTACAGCCCCGCCCTATCGAGGGCCTCCCTGGCCCTTTCGGCTTTCCTCCTATCCGGCTCGATCCCGTATATCTTCAACCGGGTCCGTTTTGCGAGCTCGTATGCCAATCTTCCCTCGCCGCAGCCGAAAACGAGGCAGTAACCCTTCGTCACCCCCGTTTCCCTTACGATCCTCTCGGCCGTCTCCCTGTAAAGTGAGGTCAGCTCGTCCTCAGGATAGGGTTCCGGCTCAGTGGGTTGAACGTTGACGCGCTCAGGGGACGAGAGTCCTTTACCGTTGAAGCAGTAGATATATCCCTCATCCGTGCTGACGAAAAGCCTCCCGTTCGCCGTCGCCAATCCTTTTGCCTCCCCTTCCACCTCGTGACTCCACGTTTTCCTCCCCGTTAGGGCGTCGACGGCGATCACCTCTCCCTCGCCTCCGACGAGGATAAGGTCGCCTGCCTTTATCATCGAGGAGGATAACTCGCAGGGGAGCTTCCACTTGATGGCATTTTGGGTTATATACTCCTCGATTTTCTTCAGTTCTCCGTTTACCTCCTCAAGCTGTCTCTTCAGCTCCTTCCTCTTCTCCGGTTCCTTCGCCCTGTTCATCTCGTTGCTGAGCCTGAGCCTTTCCTCTATCAGTGAGAACCTCTTCCTGCTCGCCTCGGCATAGATCGATCTGTCGAGCGCCATCAGCTCCTTTCCCGTCAGCATGTAGGAGGTATCCGCCGTTACAAGAAGCCTTCTGCCGGGAAACCAGGCGAAACCCGTCCCGCCCGTTTTTCGATCGAGAGCGACCACCTCCCTGCCGCCGCTGTATAGATGATCATCGGCAAGGAGGGCATAACATCCGCCGAACAGGTAATAGTATCTTCCCTGCCATCCCGGAGCCATCGTGCTCTCGCGGCGGTAGATGAGATGACCGTCGCCCCTGTCAAAACATGCGGGAGGAGTTCTACCCGTGGGGACGTATAGCCTCTTCCTATCGGCGAGCAGATAGCCCTGAGGCGAGCAGGAACCCCAGCCCGATCTGAAGTAGCCCCAGGAATCGTTCCTCCAGATCAGCTTCCCGTCCTTGGCTCGGAGGGCGTAGAGGTAGACCCCTTCGAAGGGGAAGACGCCGGCGCCGAAATAGGCGACCTCATTATCCACGAGCACTCCCGTTCTCACCGGCCAGCGGGATATCATCCTGCCGTTCCCCAAGATCCTCTCATCACAGGGCCCCGCTCTGAACTTCCAGATGAGCTCGCCGCTTTGGGCGTCCAGGCAATAGACGAAGCCGTCATCGGAACCGACATAGACCTTCCCCTGCCAGACCGTCGGCGCAAGCCTCACCGGTCCTCCGGTGAAGAAGCTCCATATCACCCTCCCCTCTCTGACGTCCAGGCAGTAGACCTTATCATCCGCCGAGGAGCCGAAATAGAGCTTATCCCCGACGGAGACGACATGGAAGGCATAGTCGAAATCGAGCCTATTGGGCTCATAGACGTTCTCCACCAGGCCGGGGTGAGGGGGAGGCCAAGCCGGCCGTGGAGGATGTTTGGGTGCGAAAACCCATCCCTCCGATAGAGGAAGGGACAACCTCTCGGACGAGATGCCGCTTCGGGCGGCATCGTGCATATATGTGGGCCAATCCTCGGCGTAAGCGATACAGAGGGGAATGGTCAGGGAGATAAACAGGCCGAGGATAACCCCGACAAAGGATATGGCCTCTTTCGATCTCATAGGTTTCACCTCCGTCTCTTTATCCAGAGAAATAACGTCCCTATTCCAACGGATAGAAATATAAGGCCGAACGTGAGGAGCGACGAACGTAATGCGTCGAGCGTGGAGCGCTGAGCGGAGGACGCATCACGAGCTTCCGACGAGGTGGATACAGGAAGGGCGATGGTTGGGGCCTCCTTTTCCCCTCCTCCGATTTCCTCCACGGGGTTCTCGATGTAATCCATCACCGTTCGCCTCCCTGCCTCCCGCGTACAGGCGTTCGGGTTTTCGACGAACAGTCCCAACATCGCCAGGGATGATCTCACCAAGGGGTTGTCGGGATCGAAGCCCAGCTCCCTGCAGACCTCCTCCTGAATCTCGTCCTCCCACCTGAGGGGGATCTGAGGTCCTGAGAGGAGCTTAGGATCGGTGGTACAGGCGCAGGCTTTACCCAGGGTATATAGGAGGCTTAACATCGACCTCTCGTTGATCCTTTCCCCCTCAAGCACGGGGCCTATCCGTTGTCCCCGGCCGAACAACACGACGGCGCGCGGCCGTCGTCCCTCACCTTCTGGAAGCCCGAGGCTCCAAAGCAGTATCCTTTCCTCATCCACCTCCTGAGGTGAAAGGCGCATGAGATATGGCTTCCTTTTCACCATCGTTCCTTTCTCCGTTACGGTTCCGACGATCTGCTGCGAGGCCCTGAGGATCGCCTCTTCTGCCCTTTCGTTCTCCGTCCGATCGGTTCCCTCGACCAACATCACCACGCACCAATTCCTCACGATATGCCTTTTGATCTCCTCACGCCCGGGCGAGGAGACCACATCCTCCAGTTGGCGGCGCACGGATCTCTCCGACGTATAATCGGCCTTCGGCAGAACCAAAACTTTATTTTCATGCGAGATGAGGATCGTTTTGGGCAGGTCGTTCAGGTCGATGGAGCCAAGTTGGGCCTCCATTGAAGCTGGAATTTGACGGTCTACCTCCACCACCTCGGCCTCAACATTGCTTTCCTTCAAAACCTCATCTGAAACGGCCTTAAACAGCGCCGCCATATGCTTTTCCCCCGGCGAGCTTCCCCTGACGAGGCAATAGATATGATAGGACTTCCTCGGCATGGCGAATCCGACCTCACGGATGATGTAAGAGCATGGGAACGCCTTTGAAGCTGAGAGAAGCATCAGAAACGCCACGGCCAGAACGCAGCCTCTCACGCCGATCTTTAGGCTCTTGCCCCTTTTATTCATT
>CAZHVH010000246.1:0-5442 GCA_964535855.1 uncultured bacterium | reverse complement strand
ACGTGCGGAAGATGGCCGCCGAGGACCCGCGCGAGATCGAGGAGGAGATCAAAACTAAGGTTACGTTCGCCAAGAAGGGAGGCGGTTATATCTACCATTCCGATCACTCCGTGCCCGATAACGTCAGCTTCGAAAGATATAAATACGTGATCGAACTCGTCCATGAATATGGAGCATATTGATGCCATCCCCGGCTTGAGAAGACGGTCATTTGTAGTCATTAGGTCATTCGGCTTCGCCGTCATTCTAAATGACTACAAATGACTATAAATGACAGCGAATGACCGTTTCAGCATGGTGGGGAAAGGAGGGCATCCATGTTGTGGGGGATGTTATCCCTTGCCCTTTTCATCCCGTCAGGGTTTATCGACCTTCCCGATCTGTGGGGAGCCCCGGGCGAGAGTATAACCGCTGAAGTGAGAGCGGATCTCGACGGCGCTATCGCCTGTCAGATGATTTTCTCCCTCGATCCAAATATCGCCTCATACGATAGGGTTGAAATCGGGGAGATGCCCTCCGGAGATGCCCTTCTCTTCAGCGCCTCCGGGGTTGAAGGGCTCAAGGTGGCTCTCGCCTCTCCAGTGCCGATGGAGGAGGGTGAGCTGCTGAGGCTCCACCTGATTCTGTCCGAGGATGGCGAGCCGGGAGCGAGAAGTGAGATATCCGTCGAAGAACCTCTGTTCGATGAGATGATGGTGCCTGAAATCGACCCAGGCTCGGTGACCTTCCTAAATGTCATGTCGCTGGAGCTGCGAGCCGGTCTAAACCTCATCTCGATTCCCCTCAGCCCACCTGACGGGATGGGGATCGGAGATCTAGCGGATATGATAGGAGATGATCTGAATTGTATCATCCGTTTCGATCCATTTGATCGGAGATTTAAACTTTACAAGCCCGGTCAGGGAGATCAAATGGTGAGCGGAAGTGAAGGATATCTGATCTCGATGAAGAGGGCCAAGCAAATTGAACTTCATGGCCTTCCATGGAGCCAGAGCGTTATCGAGCTTAAAAAAGGACTGAACTTGATCTCTGCCGCCCCTGCCGCAAGGCTGAGATTAACGATAGAGGAACTCTCAAGGATGTTTGAAGGTTTGATCTCCGCCATTATCTGGATCGATCCCGAGACGGGAAAGTTTAGATCCTATGTCCCTTTCCCTGGTAACACCCTAGGTGAAACCCTCATCTCCCCTGGCCTGGGATATATCGTCATCGCCCGGGGCGATGCGACCGTGGAATTCGGGGGATCCGAGAGGGAGAAGTCCGGATATATCCCGTTCAGCTATCGTCCTCCTGTGCTCCGACCGCTGGGCGAGGTGCAACCTGAAGCGGATCTGATCAAAATGGAAAACGTTATCCAAGTGGAGGGAGAGGTCAAGGCGATCTATGACGGCGATACGATCTCAGTGCTCCTGGATGGCGGGGGAGAGGAGGTCGTGCGTCTGGTCGGGATCAATGCCCCGGAGATGAACGGCCCCAACGCGAACCCCGAGCCATTCGCCCTAGAGGCAAAATCCCTCCTGGATAAAACGCTGGGGAAACACGTAACCCTTCTGATAAGCTCCGATGAGAGGTTTCAACGGGATAACTATGGCAGGCTGTTATGTGTCGTGGTATACGAAGGGGAAAACCTGAACGCCGCCCTGTTGAGCGAGGGGCTCGCCCGCAGGATGTTCTTCAGAAACAGTATGCTGAACTTTCCAGCCTGGGAGGATCTGGAGGTGAAGGCGAGGTCAAAACGCAAGGGCATCTGGTCAAATCTGCTCTCAAGTGGGATCGTCCTGAATGAGATAAACCCCAACCCCGGATCGGTGAGGGATTCTCAAGGCGAATTCGTTGAGCTTCACAATCTGAACGATTACCCGGTGAACATAGGCGGATGGAGGTTGATAACCACGTCAAGGGAGATCGAGCTGTCGGAGGCGGTTATCCCGGCCCACGGATATCTGATCTTGGCACGAACGGACGAGGAGACATTTCGCTCGATATACCCCTCAGTGCCGCCGGACGTTACGATCCTTAAACTGAAGGGATTATCTCTGATCAACAGCTTCAGCCCTGCCGAAGGGCTTGTGCTCTGGCTTAAGGATGATGTGGGCAGGGTTCAGGATGGGCTTATCTACAGGTTGAGCTGGGATAAGAGAGGTGCGGATGGCACCGATAGGACGCTTGAAAGAAGATGTTCCGACGTAATCAACGTCGGCGACAGTCCCATCGGCGGCGGAGATGACGCCAATTGGGACCCGAGCTTAAAGCCGTTCGGAACCCCTGGCCTCCCAAACTCGATCGGACCGCCTGAGATGGGGGATGTCAGCCTCAACGGGGAGATCACCGCATACGACGCCTCTTTGGTGCTTAGATATATCCTCGGATACGAAAACCTTTACATGATACAGATCCGATCGGCCGATGTAGACGGTAACGGAAAGGTCAAGAGGGAGGATGCGGCGATCATATTGAGAAAGGTCGTCGGTCTGATCCACCCTTGAATTCGGGGGTATAAAATTGTATATTGTAGGAGCGAGGTATTCAGGCTGGTGATCGTAAGATGTATGTAGCCAAGGTTATCGGTAAAGTCGTATCAGTTGCCAAACATAGCGCTTATGGGAGCCGCAAGCTGTTATTGGTTCAACCTGTGGACCCACATACGATGGAGCCCCATGGGAAGAGCACGATAGCCGTCGATTATGTCGGAGCGGGCGAAGGGGATATAGTCATGGTAGGCGCGGGACCGGGTGTTGCGAGGGAGGTGTTTAAGCTGGATTGCGCTCCCATAAGGGAGTTAATCATGGGTATAATAGACAGGGTGGATCTGACGAAGGGGGCGGAATGAGATCCGCCCCGGGAGTACCTTGAGGGCCAATTACTCCTCTTCCTCAGGCTTCTCCGTTATCACCGACTCGGTGGTGAGCAATAAACCAGCCACGCTGGTGGCGTTCTGTAGGGCAGTTCTGACGACCTTAGTCGGATCAACGACGCCTGCCTGGACAAGGTCTTCGAAATTGCCCTTCTCAGCGTTGAATCCGAATCCGCCTTCGCCCTCCTTGACCTTTCCCACGACGAGGGAGGCGTCAGCACCTGCGTTTTCGGCTATCGTCCTGAGCGGTTCCTCGGCGGCCCTTCTGACGATTTCGACGCCGATCTGCTGATCGTCATCGAGCTTCAGCTCATTCAGCGCCGATGCTGCCCTGAGAAGGGCGACACCTCCTCCGGGCACGATCCCCTCCTCCACAGCCGCCTTTGTAGCCGATACGGCGTCCTCCACCCGTCCTTTCTTCTCCTTCATTTCGATCTCGGTTGCCGCTCCGACGTTGATCACGGCCACGCCGCTGACCAGCTTTGCCAACCTCTCCTGAAGCTTCTCCCGATCGTAGTCCGATGTGGTCTCCTCGATCTGTTTTCGGATCTGCTGTATCCTAAGATCGATCTCCTTTTGGTCGCCTTTTCCGCCGACGATGGTGGTCGAATCCTTATCCACCACGACCCTATCGGCCCTGCCGAGCATTCCGATCACCACGTTTTCGAGCTTGATTCCCAGTTCCTCGGATATGACCTGACCGCCCGTCAGGGTGGCGATATCGCCGAGGATGGCCTTTCGTCTTTCGCCGAAGCCCGGCGCTTTAACGGCGACGCAGTTGAGGATACCCCTTATCTTGTTGACGACAAGGGTAGCAAGCGCCTCTCCCTCGACATCCTCAGCGATTATCAGAAGGGGTTTACCTTGATGGACGATGCTCTCAAGCAAAGGAACGAGGTTCTCGGCTGAGCTGATCTTGCCTTGATATATCAATATCAAAGGTTCTTCGAGAACCGCCTCCATCCTATCGGGGTCGGTGATAAAGTATGGGGAGAGATAACCCCTATCGAACTGCATTCCTTCGACGAACTCCAGGGTGGTCTCAAGTCCCTTGCCCTCCTCAACGTTGATGACCCCTTCGCTCTTAACCTTCTCCATCGCCTCGGCGATGAGCTTACCGATGTGGGAGTCGTTGTTGGCTGAGATGGTAGCGACCCGTTCCACCTGCTCGTTGGTTTCAACCGGCTGGGACATCTCCTTGAGCTTCTCAACGATCGCTTCGGTGGCTCTGTCCATACCTCTCTTGACCGCCATCGGATCTGCGCCGGAGATGATCGCCTTGATCCCCTCATGGATCATCGCCTGGGCCAGCACGGTGGCGGTTGTGGTTCCATCGCCCGTGTCGTCGTTTGTCTTGGTCGCCGCCTCTTTGATCAGCTGGGCACCGACGTTTTGGTATTTATCCTCAAGCTCTATTTCTTTAGCGATTGTGACGCCATCATTCGTTATGACAGGGGGTCCGTACTTCTTCTCTAATATGACATATCTGCCTCTCGGCCCAAGTGTGACCCTTATGGTGTTAGCCATCATATCGACGCCGCTTCTCAGGGCGTTACGAGCTTCAGTGTCAAATATCAACTGCTTTGCTGCCATCTTTGAATCCCTCCTCACTCGATTATCGCCAGGATATCGCTCTCACGCATGATAAGGAGCTCCTTACCCTCGATTTTAACCTCCGTCCCGGCGAACTTGTTGTAGAGGACCCTGTCTCCGGGCTTGACGGCCATCTCAAGCCGTTTGCCGCTTTCCAGCGTCTTACCAGGGCCAACTGCCACAACCTTCCCCTCGATCGGACTTTCTTTTGCGGTATCGGGGATGATGATAGACCCTATCTTCTCTTCCTCTTTTTCGACGGGCTCAACTACAACTCGATCGGCTAGCGGTTCTATCTTCATCGCTCTCCTCCTAATCCCGCGGGTATTATTAGCACTCATCTTAAGAGAGTGCTAACAGCGATAATAATTATATCATTCACCGCTTGATCAGTCAACTGCAAAGGGTGGCCTGGTAGGGGTTTTCAACGCTTTTCACCGACACTGTAGTGGCAGGCCCCCGTGCCTGCCAGAATTGAGGGCATGCACAGGGGCATGCCCCTACCTATGCTCGATTATGCCAAATCATTGAAAAGCCCTTGGTGGTCTGGGTATATAGTAAAGAATGCCGCATTGACAGCTTCTCCTTATTAGAGTACAATTTTTGTGTGCTCAGAAATAAGGAAGGGGGTAGGCTATGAAGTTATGGGGGATATTCGCTGTTTTAATGATGATATCGGCTATGGTTCCCATGAGCGAAGCCATACAGGTTACTGATCCTGACGTCGCCGCCATTTGGCTCTTTGATGAACCTGCAAAGGAAGAGGCCAAAGACATATCCAAATACGGACATGTTGGGAAGATCCACGGGAACGTGGAATGGACTGAGGAGGGGAAGTTCGGCGGTGCGATGCTCTTCAAAGGGAATGTCAGTTGGATAGAGGTCCCCGACCATCCGAGCCTTCAGTTTCCTAAGGGGCAAGATTTCACCATCGCCGCATATCAGGCAAAGCAGTTGGATGGACATGTCAGTTTCTTCCTCAGAAATGCCGCCGG
>CAZHVH010000245.1:0-5463 GCA_964535855.1 uncultured bacterium | reverse complement strand
TCAGAAGCTTGAGGGTTACACCACCCTCTATAAAGGGGGTCGAGAGGGCGATAGACTCAAGCAGATAATCCGCCGGGGCGAACCCGGTTTTCGATTCGATCGCCTCGAGCAATTTGCGATCAACGTCGTCGGACGAAAGTGAACTTAAGGGGAACAAAAACGTTAATGGAAAAACAAGCGCGAGAACGAAGATGGAGTGATAGACATGTTTAAACTTGATTATCATATTCATACCCGGCTTTCGCCCTGCGCGGCGCAGGAGATGTCCATAGAAAACATATTGGAACGTGAAAACGAAAAGGGCATGGAGGTGATCGCCCTAACGGATCACTGTTACAGCTTCGAATATAGCATTAAAAATGTATCCCGCTCCAGGCTGTCTGTCAAGGAGACCGTCTCCCGGATGGTGAAAGAGGAAAGGATAAGCAAATCGATGAAGGTCCTCTTCGGCGTGGAGGCTGAGATATTGGAGTACCGATACGTCTCGGTTACACCTGAACTGGCTGGGGAGTTCGATTTCGTCCTCGTGGCTCCGAATCACTATCACTCGCTGAACATGGTCTTCAACCTCGTGACCCCATCGCTCTTGGCGATAAACGAGCTTTACAACTTCCAGGCGGCCGTCAAGAATCCCGCTACGGATGCCATAGTCCACCCCTTCCTCCTACGTCCTCAGGTCTTCGGTATGTCGAAGGATGAGATGGCCGAGTTTTCAAAGCGGATGATGGAGAAGCTGAACTGGAAGGAGCTGGCGGAGACGCTTGAGATAGCGGCGCAGAGGGGGATCGGAATAGAGCTAAGTCCGAGATTCATCAAATATAAACAGAACCATCTTATGGACTTCTACGCCCTGTGTCTGGAAAAGGGCGTGAAGATCCTCATAGGAAGCAACTCCCATTCACTGAAGGAGCTGGATAGCCTGGAACTGCTCGATCCGATCCTGGAACAGCTCGGAATCGGCGAGGAAAACCTGTGGCATCCATATGAATGGGAGTGGTGATGATTAAAAGATCCGGTAGTTCAAGGTGGTCATGAAGCTGTGAATCATGCTCACGTTCGACGATTTGGCGAACCGGAGGTTCGCCGTGAGGTTAACCCTGTTTTCAACGTAGAATACAAAGGATACATCTAGGTTGTTGTGCATCAGGGTGAAATCCTCATCGTGTCGCCTCTCCCTCGATAGAAGATGGCGGATGGTGAAATCCACACGGTTGGTCAGCTCATACGAGAAATTGCTTGAAAGGGATAGGCTATAGGACTTGAAGAAACCTCCGCTTAGCGGAGTGTTCACCGTCAGCCTTTCGTTGATCTGGGATCGCCAGCTAAGCGGGTAGGAGTAACGGGCGGTTATATCGGCTGCCAGCGCCGATCTGGCCAGCGAGGATCTCGACGTTACAAGCTCCGCCTTGATGCCCAGGGTTATATCCCCTCCGTAGAACCTATCTGAAAACCTCTCCCTGAACAGCACATCGTCCATCCTCAATATACTCGCCGCGCTTATCCGCTTCGATTTAAGCATACCCGACTGCTGAATCGCCTTTTCCATATCATCATACCACATCCGCTTATACGACTCCCCATATAAAGCCTGATACTCCCTCTGTCTCTCTATGATATGACCCAGTTCGATCATGGTTTCAGCCGGGAGGTCATCGTAAAGTTGACCTGAGGAGAGCAGAAAATCCTCTATCCTGACCGCCTTGGCGAGCGGCGTCACATTTATAAACCTGCCGATCCCGATGCCAAGGGTCACATCGAGTGAAGGTCTCTCATACCCCTTCAGATAAAGGGAGTGAAAGGTGGATGAGCCGAAGAAGAGCCCTCCCCTTGGGAGATATCTCTTTCCCCTCCAGGTGAGATCGACGTTGAAGTAATTCCCCCTTTCCGTCTTGGAGGCGCTCCAGGTGAGATCCAGATAGCGAGCGTAGGGCTGTGACTCATAGAACTTGCTATATGAGAGACCTATGTCGCCTCTATTTGTGATCACACGGCCTCCCTCGGTGGAGAAGTTATAGTTTGCCCCTATCAAGAAGCTGCCTGCCGTGGAGACGGGGGTGTAGTAATCGGTGATCAGCAAGTTTTGCGCCCTTGACCCTATAGCTATGACCAGAAACATCGTTACAAGAAGCGGAAGAAGATATGATTTGGACCTATTCATAACCCTCCCTCAGAAAATTCTATAGTTTAACGTCATGGCAAAACCCGTCCTGATCTTCTCGTCTTCGGATTTGCTTATCTTCTCGCTCAGAACGAGGTTCAGCTTGTTCTCTATATAGAAGATGAAGATGACGTTGAGGAAGTTATTGAGGGTTAATTCCCCTCCGGGTGAGGATCTGCTCAGATTTAGCAGATGGTTGATGTTCAGGCTGATCCTATTGGCTATCTCGTAGGCGAAAAGGCTCGTGAGGGCAACCTTATACTCCTCGAGGAAACGTGCGCCGAAGGGGGAGTTGAGCACCATCTCCTCGCTCCACATGATCCTCCATCCCAGCGGTCGCGCGTATCGAACTGCCAGATCTAGAGCGGGTGTCGGGCGTTTAGCTTCTCCCCGCGGCATCATCAGCTCCTGTTTTACTCCCGCACTTAAATCCCAACCATATAGCCTGTCGGTGATCCTCTCCCTTGTGAGAACCTCCTGCATCCTTAAAACGCCTATCGCGCTGATGTGCTCCTGAGTGAGTTTGCCCGAATCGCGTATGATTTTCTCCATATCCTCATACCATTTTTCCCTGTAGATCGGCCCGAATCTCTCCCTGTACTCCCGCTCCTTGTCTATGACTTTTGCCAGATCCAGTATGTTCTCCCTGGGCATCCTGCCTGATATGACGTTCTCCTCTATCAGGAGATCCTCTATCCGAACGGCCTTCGCCAGAGCAGTAGCGTTCATGAATCGCCCGTATCCTAGGCTCACTGTGAGGTCAACGGCGGGCCTGTCGTATGATTTAATATACGACTGGTGCAGATTCAGAGAGCCGAACATATCACCCTCGATATACTTCTTGATCCTGAAGCCGGCATCCGAGAGATAATCGATCTTTATCCCTTCTTCCTCCTCCCCTTCCAAGGAGAAAGACCCTATGGCGTCTATCGAGTAGCCGAACGGTATCGAATCGTAGAAACGCCTATATGTAAGCTCAAGATTTCCCCTTCCCGAATTTATCCTCTCGCCTCTCATGCTGTAGCTGGAGTTGAAATCGAGGAAGAAACTCTGCGCTCTGCTGGTCGGTGCCTTATAATCGATGATGCTGACGTTCTGGGACCAAGCCGGCCCGATTCCAAGGACCACGAGGGTTAAGATCGCAGAGGTTATCATCGAAAATCTACGGCCTTTCATATCCCACCAGCGCTATTTCCCTTTCGTTATCTTGGAATTTGATCAATCTGTGTGGAAACTCCCTTTCAATCCAGAACAGGAATTTGGTTCTGATTATCCTGCCCATGATTCCGGCGATACCTCCCTCTATAAGGTAACATTCAATCCGACCGATCGGTGAGTCCACCTTCTCCAGATCTTTTATCTTGGCATAAGCCTTGAGTACATGATCGGGCGTGACAAGCGTGAACTGAATCCTCTCCCTCTCGAACGGGTAACATCTCATGACCTCCAGCATCGTATTGAGGTCATAGCTGTTATCGGGGATTTTCATAACCTTGTTTCGTTTGGGTCCGGGATAGATGAAGTGAACGCGTTTTGGCTTGTATATTATCGAAAACTCCAGCTCTTCCCCGCTATCCTTCCTCTTATCTATCCGGATGGGCCTCATGTCGCCACATGAAAGGAACATCTCCATCAGATCGGTTCTGATGGCATAAACCGGTCTGTTCCCCTGAACCTCCTTGGAGATGACATGCGAGCTGACGATCGTCTCTCCGCCCTCACGGACTCGATAGATGCTTTTCTCACAATTTGGGAATCCGATATCCCTGAAAGGAGGTTTATCGGCGTTGAGCCTTACAGGGAGTAAAAGGATAAGCGATAGGGATATAAGCACAGCCCACAGGTCAGACATGCATATCTCCAGAGCCAACGTTTAAATAAGGATATCACCAAATTTCTCCTAAGGCAAGGGTCGGTTAAAAAGATCACCTTGACTCAACTTGCGAAACCTGATAGGATCATAGCGTGATCTCAGGGAGAGGTTAGGATCGGGGGACGATTGAGATGAAGAGGGAAAAAAATGAATACGACGTTATAGTCGCCGGTGGGGGATTAGCGGGGATCTGCGCCGCGATCGCCGCCGCCAGGCACGGATGTTCCGTCGCCCTCATCCAGGACAGACCCGTCCTGGGCGGCAATTCCTCAAGCGAGATAAGGGTGAACGTCGGAGGGGCATCCCACAGCTTCAGAAACGCCAGGGAGACGGGTATCATCGAGGAGTTGCTCATCGAGGATAGACACAGAAACCCGTTCCCTATGATCAACGCACATATAAGCTCGATATGGGATATGATCCTCTGGGAATGGGTCACGAGGGAGGAAAACCTCGACCTCTATCTCAACACCTCCGCCAGGAAGGCATTGATGGAGGGGAATCGGATAGTGGGCGTGAGGGCCTTCCAGCTCGGGACGGAGAGGGAGTTCGAGTTCAGAGCGAAAACGGTCATAGACGCCACAGGCGACGGCGCTGTGGCATTTGACGCGGGAGCCGACTACAGGATGGGCAGGGAGGCTCGGGATGAGTTCAACGAGAGCCTTGCCCCTCAAAAGGCCGACAGCTACACTCTGGGAAGCTCCATAATGTTCAGGACGCGGGATATGGGCAGGCCGGTTGAATTCGAGCCTCCACCCTGGGCCTATGATTTTCCCACGGACGAGGATCTCCCCTTTAGAAACCACGGCAGGATAAGCGGGGGGTTCTGGTGGATAGAGTTCGGTGGGATGCTGGATACGATCGAGGATAACGAGAGGATAAGGGACGAACTGTGGAAGCTGGTCTTCGGCGTGTGGGATCACATCAAGAATCACGGCGACCATGGCGCTGAGAACTACGCCCTGGAGTGGGTCGGGTCCATCCCTGGGAAACGCGAATCCAGGAGATTCATGGGGGATTACATCCTGACGCAAAACGACGTCGAGGAGGCCGTGCTCTTCGAGGACAGAGTTGCATACGGCGGTTGGCCCATAGATCTGCATCCGCCTAAGGGGATTTATGAGGCCGGGAAACCCGCCGTCCTTCATAAGCTGAAACAGCCATACAGCATTCCCTATCGGTGCATCTACTCCAGAAACGTCGAAAACCTGATGATGGCCGGGAGAAACATATCGGTGACGCATGTGGCGTTGGGGACGACAAGGCTGATGGCCACCTGTGCCGTGATAGGACAGGCGGCGGGCACCGCAGCTTATCTGTGTAAGAGATATGATACCACCCCTAGGGGAATCTACGAGGGTCACATCCACGAGCTTCAGCAGCTACTCCTCAAAGATGATTGCTACATCATCGAGATGCGAAATGAAGATCC
>CAZHVH010000244.1:0-5474 GCA_964535855.1 uncultured bacterium | reverse complement strand
AACGCCTATTTTGTGGCGTATGTCGAGATGCTGTGGCACGTGACGCACATGACCATCCTGGCAGCGCCGATGAACGTGATCTTCGCCCTCCTCGTGCTGACATGGCTGAACTATTTCCTCAAGCTGTTTAACAGAAGAGATCTGCTCGTGATATATTCCATGTTGGCCGTGGGAAGTGCCTTCTCCGGACACGATTGTCTTCCAAGATTGATGGGCCTCATGCCCTATGCGTTCCGGTTCGCAACGCCTGAAAACGATTGGAAGGCGCTGCTCTTCCCATATCTGCCCAGATGGCTGCTGGTTGACGATCCAAGGGCGGTCAGGGATTTCTATGAGGGCGGGGTGAATTTCCTCTCCAGAGAGTATCTGATCCCCTGGCTGAAGCCGATCTTCATCTGGACGGTCATCGTCTTCCTGTTGCTCTTCATCTTTCTGTGTCTGACGACGATCATAAGGAG
Source organism: uncultured bacterium (assembly GCA_964535855.1). Taxonomy (GTDB): domain Bacteria; phylum Poribacteria; class WGA-4E; order B28-G17; family B28-G17; genus JAGGXZ01. The sequence continues at coordinate 5,016 of CAZHVH010000244.1, read as the reverse complement.
ACAATGGGTTCAAAACGAGAGGCTCTCCTATCCGATCGTGCAGATCCCGCTTGAGATCACATCGCCCTCCTCGATTATCTGGAGACGCAGGTTGTTCTGGATGGGGTTCTGCATAGCCGCCTCGATCGACCTTTTAAACGGGCTCCATTTTTACTACCCCATCCTGCCCGAAATACCTGTCAAAAGATATAATCTGATAAACTACTTCACCAGGAAACCCTTCAATGCCATCGGCAGCACACCCATTAGATTCCAGCCATATCTGATCGGATTGGGGTTTCTGATACCGCTGGACCTCTCCTTTTCAGTGACGTTCTTCTACCTGTTCCAGAAGTTTCAGAGGGTTTTCGGTAGTATGTCGGGGTTGAGCAGTGTGCCCGGATATCCATTTCTGGGCGAGCAAGGAGCGGGCGCGTTGTTTGCACTGCTTTTAGTGGCCTTCTGGCGGAGCAGACATCATCTCAGAAGTGTGATCAGGGGCATCCTCACCCCCAATGAATGGGAGGGTGAGGAGCCGATTCGGTATCGGACGGCGGTCTTCGGCCTGATATTCAGCGTCTCAGCCCTCTCGTTCATACTTCACAGGGCCGGCATGTCATATTGGGTCTTCGTCGTGTATCTGTTCGTGTATCTTTCGATCGCCACGGGGGTTTCAAGGATGAGGGCGGAGCTCGGTCCGCCCCTTCACGCCATAGGATATGTCACTCCACAGTATCTGCTGGTGGGCATCTTCGGCACCAAACGGCTCAGGCCGAACAACCTGACCGTGCTTTCGATAATGAACTGGCTGAGCGGAGCGAGCTACGCCTCCTTTAGAACCCACCCGATGCCTTTCCAGCTCGAGGCCTTCAAGATAGCCGAGAGGGCTAGGATAAACAACAGGACGATGTTCAGGGCGCTTCTGGTAGCCTGTGCCGCGGGGATAATATCCAGCCTCGTGCTCTATCCGCTCCTCATCTACCGGGAAGGGGTGATATCCGCCTCAGAACAGATCATCGCCGGAGGCGCCGATACATACAATTTCCTCTCCTCCTGGCTAACAGCGCCCCGATCACCGGATCTGCGGGCGATGTCGGTGATGGCGCTCGCCTTCTCAGCCAGCTTGCTGATCTATGCGATAAGAGCCAGGTTCATCTGGTTTCCCCTGCATCCGGCTGGATATGTGATAGGGGTGGCCCCTGGAACGACCGACGCATACTGGTTCACCCTACTTATCACGACGGTCGTAAAATGGGTTCTGTTGAGACACGGCGGGATAAAGGCCTATAGGAGAGCTATCCCGTTCTTCGTCGGGCTGGTCCTGGGCGAGACGGTGATGGGATGTTTCTGGGCGCTTATGGGACTGGCCTTTAGGATACCCATCTACAGTTGGTTTTAGGCCGGTTCCCCCGGACGCCTATAGATCCTGTAGGTCGGATATGCCAGCTCCACGTCATCCCTCTCGGAAAAAGCGTCGAGTATCTGTGTAGAGATCTCGACCTCAGATGAGCGACGCTTGTGAACCTCGGTCAGATATCTGAGAGTCAGCTTCACGCCGTAATCGGATATCGTGACGTAGACTATCGGCGTAAAGTGCCGATAGTAGATCATATACCGTTTGCTCATCGCGTGAATCTGCCGCTGAACCCGCTCTTTAACCTCCTCGTTGAAGTTCTTGTACGCGATATCGGTGATGATCTGTCTCGCTGCCTTCCAATTACTTTCAAATGTGACGACGAGGGATATCTCGTTCCAGATGAAGTTGAATCCTTTGGTGTAGTTGAACACGTTTTGCGTGAAGATGGTGCTGTTCGGACAGGTGACGAGGCGTCCGGTGCTCTGCTCGGCCTCAACCCACTCGCCGACCTCAAGCAGTGTCGTCCAAAAGAGGCTCACGTCCACGACATCCCCCTTGATCTGGCCGATCTGCACCCTATCGCCAGGTCTGTAGGGGCGTCTGATCATGATGATCAACCATCCCGCCATATTGAGGATCGTCTGGTGAAGGGCCAGAACGCCGCCCCCGCTCACAGCGCTTATGAAAACGGCGGCGTTCGACAGAGAGCTTAACCAGATCAGCGTCAGCACGATGACAGACAGGAAGGTTGCTCCGTAGAAGGCGATCTTGTTCGCGGCATACCGTTTTTTGGGATCGGTTATCTTCGAGAAGAGGTATCTGCGCAGCAAAATGAGCACGGTGTAGATGACGGCGAGGGTGATGAAGGTGGCTATGAGCTCTTTGGTAGTGTAGGCCGAAAAATCGATTCCCAACCTCATCTGATTTCCCCGCTCATATCTCTCTTAAACAAGGTCAATTGTCCATCGCCCGCTGTCCGCGACCAAAAGCGGCGAGCGGCAGACAGTCGACTGCGAACGTTTCAATGACGGCGAAGCCGAATGACCCAATGACTATAAATGACTTTTTATGATCTCAGTGAGAACTCTGGCCGCCCGGCGGACATCGGGGGCGGACACGACCGCTGAGATAACGGCGATGCTATCCGCCCCCGCCTCTATGACCTGTCTGGCGTTAAGCGAGTTTATCCCACCTATCGCAACCACAGGCACATCCACGGCCTCCTTCACCCTACGGATCATATCCACGCCGGCGACCGGCCCCGCGTCCGGCTTTGTGGTGGTGGGAAATATCGGACCGATGGCAACGTAGTCCGCACCCTCCTCGACGGCCCTGATCGCCTCCCTTTCGTTATCCACCGATGCGCCCACGATCCTCCCGCCCATCAGCCTGCGAGCGTGTCCTATCGGCATATCCTCAGCACCCAGATGTACCCCGTCTGCCTCGACGGCCAACGCTACGTCAACCCTATCGTTGACTATAAAGACCACCTCCGCCTCATGTGTGATCCGTCTCAATGTCTCGCCGATTTGAACGAGCTCTCTCGTCGAGGCGGATTTATCCCTGAGCTGCACGATCTCCGCCCCACCTGCTATCGCCTCGCGGACTATCTCCACGTGGCTTCTGCCATGAGACAGGTTCGGATCGGTCAGCACGTAGAGCGATCTCAAGGGGAACCTCATCGCTTAAATAACCTCGACCTCGGTGAAGATCGTCCTCGGCGAGACGACCTCCCGCCTTTCGCCGACAATTTGGAAGCTGCCTTTAAGCCTTATGTCCTCAGAGGAGCTCCCGACCATCACCTCGAACGTCCCGGGCTCGACGACGAGCTTGACGGATTTATCGTAGAAGGCCAGTTGATCGGCTGAGAGCTTAAAGGTAACCTTTCTCTCCTCGCCGGGTTTCAGCGTCACCCTCTTAAAGCCCTTAAGCTCCTTGACCGGCCTTGTGACGCTCGCCACCACATCGCGGATGTAGAGCTGCACCACCTCATCCCCCTCACGATCTCCGGTGTTTTTAACCTTGAGACCTATAGTGACCTGTCCCGCCGGCCCGATCTTATCGGGGTTTATCTCCAGATCGCTGTATTCGAAGGTAGTATAGCTCAGTCCATGTCCGAAGGGGAAGAGGGGTGTACCTTTGGTGAAGACGTAATCCCTATGTGAGGCCGGCTTGCGGTTGTAGTTGATGGGGATCTGGCCGACCGCACGGGGCACGGAGATGGGCAATTTTCCCCCAGGGTTATAATCGCCGAACAGCACGTCTGCCACGGCGTTTCCTCCTTCCTCACCTGGCAGCCATGCCTCTAGGATCGCCCCGGCGTTCTCCGCGATCCATTCCTCGGAAAACGGCCTGCCGTTTATGAAGACCACGACCACCGGTTTCCCCACACTGAGTATAGCCTCGGCGAGCTCGCGCTGATATCCTGGCAGACCGAGATCGGCTCTGTCCCGGAATTCGCCACACGTATCGGTGCCCGAAAGACCGGATTTCCCGCCCAGCACTAGGATCACGACATCGGAATTTTTGGCCGCCTCGATCGCTTCCGGGAATCCATCCTTCGTCCCACCGAAGACCTCGCATCCTTTGGCATATCGGACGACGGTCCCCTCCGATACCTTGGCCTTGATCCCCTCCAGCACCGTTACTATCGGCACGGCCGACTCACCCAGGGAGAGATGGGCCGTATAGGTGTAATCGCCGAGCATGTTTCTGGCGCTATCGGCGTTGGGCCCTATGACGGCTACCGAGCCGAGATCCTTCTTAAGTGGCAGAAGCCCGTCGTCGTTTTTAAGCAGGACGATGGATTTACGGGCGATCTCCAGAGCCAGCGATCGATGCTCATCGCGGTCGAAGATAGCGGGGGCGTCATCCGGGCTGACGAAGGGGTTATCGAAAAGACCGAGCTCCATCTTAACCTTCAGCACCCTTCTGACGGCCTCATCTATCAGCGATTCGGATACAAGTCCCTCTTCAACGGCCTGAAGCAGAGGTTCGCCGTAGCAGTTTATCCCCGGAAGCTCCACGTCGATTCCCGCCTCCAGGGCCTGAAGGGCTGCCTCCTTTTTATCGGCGGCCGTATGATGTGCGGTACGGAGCATATCTATCGCGCCGTAGTCCGAGACGACGATCCCATCGAATCCCCATTCCCCTCTCAGTATATCGGTCAGGAGCTCTCTGGACGCCGCACAAGGCACGCCGTCGAGGTCATGGTATGCGTTCATGACCGACTTAACCTTCGCCGCTCTGACGGCGGCCTCGAATGGGAAGAGGAAGATCTCCCTGAACTCTCGCATCCCCACATGCACGGGCGCCCAGTTCCTGCCGCCCTCGGGAAAGCCATGGGCGGCGAAGTGTTTAACGGTCGCTATCACGCCCTGTCTGAGATCATCGCCCTGTAATCCCATCACATAGGCGACGCCCATACACGCTACCAGGTAGTGATCTTCGCCCAAGGTCTCCTCGACCCTGCCCCATCTCGGATCTCTCAGCACATCCAGCACGGGTGAGAGACCCTGATGGGCGCCCACCGCACGCATCTCCCTGCGTATAGCCGATGTCATGCGCCGGATCAAATCGGGTTCCCATGTGCTTGCGAGCCCTATCGCCTGGGGATATGTCGTGGCCTTGTCGGCCATGAACCCGCTCAGACACTCCTCGTGAACTATGGCCGGTATCCC
>CAZHVH010000243.1:0-5486 GCA_964535855.1 uncultured bacterium | reverse complement strand
ACGGAGAAGATGCCTATGCCTGTGTTGGACTGGCTGTCGGGGTTGGTGACGGTGATGTTTCGGAGTCCTGAGGGCGCATTGGAAGCTATGGTGATGTTAACGAGGAGGTTCTGCGAGTCAACAAATGAAACCGAATTGACGGTTATGCCGATCCCGCTAAATGAAACCGTGGCACCGTTTTGAAAGTTCGACCCCGTTATCTGAACATCCAGCGTTGCCCCTTTACTGCCTGTGGATGGGTTAGCACTCAGAACCTGAGGAGCAGCATGTAGGACGGTGAAAGCATCATCTTTGGTGGTGCTCACGCCGCCCGGATTAGTTACCGTCACATCGCAGGTTCCTAGCGTCGCCGTAGAGGAGATATCTATGTTGGCTATAAGCTGTGAGGAGTTGACGAAGGTGGTGGAGTTGACCGTTATGCCGGGGTTATCGAAGGAGATGGTTGCGCCCTCGGCGAAGTTCTGACCGTTTATCGTCACGTCGTAGCTCGGCATGCCTCTGTTCCCCGAGGATGGCGATAGGGAGGTGATGGAGGGTGAGCCGATCACGTTGAAGAGGTCATCTCCCGTCGCTTGAACGTTTCCCGGATTCGTGACGATCACATCCCATGCTTTTGTTGTGATCGAAGAGGGTGAGATGGAGATCAACGCTGTGATCTGGCTCGATGAATCGATAGTCGCCGAGTGAACCGTTATGCCGCTGTTCGACTCGAACTCCACATCTGCTCCTTCCACGAAATTGCTCCCTCCTATCACGACCGACATCATCGATGCGCCTTTGCTGCCGCTTGAGGGGGTGATGGAACTTACAACAGGCGCACCCAGAACCTCGAACAGATTATTCCCGGTGGCCGTTACCCCATCGACCGTTACCGAGACATCCCTCATCCCTAGAGAGGCGTTCGCGTCGACCGTGATTTCGGCCGAAAGCTCCGTCTGGCTGACGTAGGTGAGCGAATTAACGGTAATCCCCGATCCGAAGCTCACGTCGCCCGGACCTATGGATGAGTTGAACCCTCCTCCGTATATGCTTACATCCAACGTTGCGTTCCTGTTAGCCCTGTTGGGCGAGATGGAGGTAACCGTCAGACCGCTCAGAACTGTGAACATGTTCGGCCCGATCCCGATTACGTCACCGGGGTTGGTCACGGTGACATCTCTCAGTCCCAAAGGAGCGGTGGAGTCGATCGAGATGGTCACGTCTATCCTTCCACTGTTGACGAAGGTGGTCGAGAGGATGTTGACGCCTGTGCCAAAAGAAACCTGGCTGTCGCTGGTGAAGTTGCTCCCCCGCACCGTCACGCTGAGCTCGGTCACGCCGATGTTCGCGCTTGAAGGTGAGATCGAGGTAACGGTCGGAGGGCCGATCACTGTGAATGCGTTCCCCTTGGAAGCGCTTACCCCTCCGGGATTTGTGACGGTGATGCTCCTCGATGTCAACCCCGCGGTCGAATCGATGGTGATGTTGGCGTAGATCTTCTGTAGGGTGGCATCTACGGAGGTGGAGTTCACCGTTATACCGCTCCCACTGAACGATACAGATGCCCCGGGGACGAACCTCTCGCCGGTTATCACCACATCCATGTTCGTCGCGCCTTGGCTGCCCGATGAAGGCGAGATGTCGGTCACACTGGGGGTGTCCAGCACGGTAAAGGCGTTTGAAAGCGTATCTGTAGACCCACCGGGATTGGTCACGCTTACCCCATATGTTCCCGCCCCGCCTGTGACGTTTATGACGGCATTGATGGTATGGGAGTCGGCCACGGTGGCAGATGTAACGGTGCAGCCGCCTATCGTGACGGTGGCGCCTGAGATGAAATTGTTGCCCGTTATGGTCACGGACATGCCCGTTCCTCCGGTGCTCGCCACGTTGGGCGATATGCCCGTCACATCAACTGAGCCAAGCACGGTAAACAGATCTGATCCCGTTCCGCTTATGCTGTAGGGATTGGTGACTGTGACGCTTCTGGAGCCCAACGATGCGCTGGAGCTGATATCCACGTTGACCGTAAGAGAGGTGGGGGAGTTGTATATGATAGGGTGGTTTACAGTTATACCCGTCCCACTGAAGGAGACGGTCGCTCCGTCCATGAAGTTCGTCCCGCTGATGGCTAAATTGACGTTACTGACCCCTCTGTTAAGGCTGCTTGGATTTACACCTGTAACGGTCACATCTCCCAAAACGGTGAAGACGTTGTTCTTCGTCGCGCTCACACCGCCGGCGTTGGTGACCGTAACATTCCTGACGCCCTCCGTCGCCGTAGGTGATATCTGGATATTGACGTCCAACGTCGTTGAGGTGATTGAGTTAACCGATACGACCGTTATCCCATCGCCGCTGAAGGTTATGGTCGGTGTTCCGACGAAGTTGGTCCCCGTAACGGTAAAGTGTGTTATGTAAGCCCCTCTATTCGCCTGTGAGGGAGATATCGAGGTGATCGAAGGGGGACCCACCACCTCAAAGAGATCACTTCCCACAGCCGGGGTGGTTCCCACCCCCGGATTGGTCACCTTGATGTCCCTCTTGCCTAGAGCCGCCGCGGATGAGATGTCTATGTTAGCGGTCAAACTGGTTGAGGAGTTGAACGTGACGGAGTTGACGGTGATGCCCGTTCCGCTGAACTCTACCACTGCGCCGTTAACGAAATTCGTGCCCGTTATCTGGACGTCCAGGTTGCTTGCTCCTTGATTGCCCGTCCCCGGCGATGCCCCTGTGACGGTCGGCGGATTCACCACCGTAAAGCTGCCCTGATTGGAGGTCTGAACGCCGCCCGGGTTGGTGATCGTGAAGGTGTAGGTTCCTGCTGAGAGACCTCCGGCCGTCAGATCAAACGTCGCCGATATCTGGGTCGTATCCACATAGAGGAGGTTCGACACCGCTATGGGGGTGGCGCCGAAACTTATGGTGGGTAGGTTTTCCTCTATCAATCCACCGCTCATGGAGTTGTTGCCGACCAGATTGGCGCCGTTTATGATCACAGATATGCTGGAACCCAGCTCTCCGCTCGATGGGCTGACTGACGTTATGGATGGCGCTCCGACAACAGTGAATATAGGCGATGCGCTTGTGGCCGAAGCGCCGCCGGGGTTGGTGATGGTGACGTATCTCCCTCCCAGAGAAGCTGCCTGTGAGATGTTAATGTAGCTCTTTATCACCGTCCCCGTGCCGTTGACCGTGGTGGGACCTACAACCGTGATGTTTGAATCAGGTACACCCGGGGACATGTCGAATGAAATGCTGCATCCGGATACGAAATTAGCCCCCGTTATCTGGACCATGAGGTTGCTGGCCCCTTGGTTGCCGTGATTCGGATACACCGTGTCAACAGCCACATATGGAGCGTCCACAACTTCGAAGACGGGCAGAGAGGACATCCCAGTTCTACCATCAGGATTGACCACCGTGACGTATCTGCTTCCCAATGGGGCGTTCTGGGAGATATCGATCGTAACCACAAGTTCAGAGGAGCTAACATATGTGACACTCTTGACGGTGATGCCGTCTGGAGTGAAAAGCACGTTGAGACCGTCGCCGCTATCGAAGTTGTATCCGTGGATGTGCACCAGCAGATTCTGGGCTCCTCTGTTACCCCTACCTACCCCTCCTTCAACCGATGTTCTGGAGACGATAGGGCCGCGTTCGATAGTAAGGGCGATGACAGCATATGCGGTTCCATTCGCGTCGGTGGCCGTCACAGTCAGATCCTTATCGCCCCCTGAGATACCGAAAGATGGAATGGTCTGGAAAGAGTATACTCCATCGCCGGCCGTAACATCCCCATTTGTTCCGTCGTCATACATCACCTGGGAGGCCCCTCCCCCTATAGGGCTCAGATCCACCGTTACGGATGAGATGTTCGTACCCGTCACACTGGCGGTTAAAAGCACAGGGGTTTCACCGTCGAGTGATACGGAGGAAGGGGTGGCCTTTGGATCGGATATCACCGGTCCCGTGACCCCGGAGGTAAGCTCTGTGTTTTTATCCAATTTGCCGGTAAAATGGACGGACACGCTGATGTGTTCATTGGGATCGAGGCCGTCAGGACAGCTCACACTTACGTCATTGATGGACGCGCCGAGGTTGCCGCTTATTTGTACTACGGGGTGCTCCGGATCGGAGGTGTTGGAAATGATGAGATCTCCCTCTTTTACATAGGCGGATACGTCGTGCCAGACGGCGTTCACGGAAAGCGTGTAATCACCTGCCGCAGCTCCCGTCGCGTTCCACGAGAATTGGGGATCGGCGCTGAAAACTGTGAAGGTTGGCAGAAGATCCGGTGCCGCCTCAAGGTGATATTGCTCATCTATTCGATAGTTACCCGCCTCCAGGTGGATGTTTCTGGTGGCGGCAATCGAGCCTGAGCCCGATGAGAATGTCTCCTGATATATCTGCTGTTCCGGCGAAACATCCGTTTTGGTTATCGTTACCGTTACCTTGGATTTTACGCTGAAGTCGAACTCCATTGAGGTTTCGGATGGTATTCCACCCGCCGGCGCGTTACCCAGATCCGGTGATATGATGGTATCCACCTGATAGTTTGTTTCCGCATCCTGGTAGGAGGCAAATACCGGTGGGATCGCATATAGCGATACCACTGCCAGGACGGCCGCGAGCAATTCGGTGAGGATTTTGTTCCTCATCCCCCATGACCCCCTTAAATAGGTGATTTGCGGTGAATTTTAAAATTCGGCTGGGCCGTCTTTCAGACGGCCAGCCGATCCGGTGATGCGAAAGACCTGAAAGATATCAGGTCTGCGAGGTGAACGATTTAAAACAGGACATCATATGTTGTCGCCATGATGGTCGCGGAATCCACCATCCTCGTTATCGTTTGTCCCACCTCCGATGCCTCCGTGCGCATCGCCACCGCCATCTTGATTGCTGCCATCCTCATCGCTCACAGGGAACCTCACGTCCAGATCTGCATTTCCGTCGTCGATCACGTCCAAATCCTGCGTCAGATCGTTCCAGATGTCCATGACCTGATCTGCCACATTCGCTATCGTTGCCATCATCGCCAGTCCCAAGAGTCCCGCTAAGATGGTGTACTCTATAAGGGCCTGACCCTTCTCCCTGCGAAGCCTCTCTAAAGCCTTCACCATGATGCACCACCTTGGATTTTTCGATGAACCCGTGCAAAGGCAGCTCAGCGACCGATGGGCTATCCATCGGCCGCTGAACCTCGGTTGACGTTCCCCTCGCTCGGTTCATCCTGTTTGCACAATATAGGAAGCAAATTGCATACCAACCGGTCGAAAATCCGAAGAAGCCCAGATTTCATGCGGGTTGGAGGGCAAAATGGGCATGTTTAAAATCGTTAACAAACTATGCAAAAATTTGCATAGTTTGTGAAGGGAAATTCCCATGAATCCGCATCACCACAGCGCGGAATGGACTTCAAGGGGGGTATGAAAGCTTTTGCACAATTTATGCAAGAATTTGCATAGTAGGACGACTCAGACCTCGACGCCCAAAAATTTCCTCAC
>CAZHVH010000242.1:0-5527 GCA_964535855.1 uncultured bacterium | reverse complement strand
TTTCGGATATGATCTTAAGATATCTCATTCCAACCCTTATGATTCCGCTTTTATCTCTGACCTCCTGCTCCTACATGAGAGGTCCGTCTCCCGCCACGATGTCCGACGCTCGAATGGAGATAGCCCTGGCCGAACAGGCGGATGCCTCAACCTTCGCCTCAAGGGAGATCGATGAGGCGAGAATACTCCTCTCGCAGGCCGAGAGGGCAGTGAGAGAGGGAGACGAGAAACGGGCTGAGCGTCTCGCGGAAAGAGCGCTCTTGACGGCGAGATACGCCAGAATCTTGGCCTCCTATAGAAAGCTAAAAAAGGAGGTTGAAAGGGAGGAGATCGAGCTTCAAACCCTACAGAGGGAGGTTGAGGCGGCGAAGGTCAAACGTCAATCGGCCGAGGCCGAGCTGAGGAGATTGACCAAGGGGGGAGGTGGGTGATGAGATCCCATCTCCTGATCGTTTTGGTCTCCATACTTATAGCGGGATGCGCCGCCAGGATCAATCCTGTGATGGTCCAGAGATCGATCTCCGATGCTCAATCGGCGCTGAAAGAGGCGGGGGATGCCGGAGCATCGGAGTACGCGTATGCCGAATACACCAGAGCAGGACAGCTCCTGGACGAAGCCCTCAAGACCCCTGATCCCGCCCGTAGGCTTGATCTGGCACAGAGAGCCTCTCTACATGCCAGAATCGCGGAGGCAAAATCGAGATATCTCTCAGCTCAGGAGAGGCTGGACGAGATCAAATCCGAGAGGATGAAGCTGCTCATAGATAAGATGGCTGAGCAGGTGGCGGAGGCACAAGCCAGGCGATCGATAGCCGAGTATAGGATGCAAAGGGCGGAGGAGCAGGCCAGAATCGCTCGGAGGGAAGCCGCTAAGGCGGAGGCCAAAGCAGAGGCTGCACAGAGGGAGATGCTTAAGAGGATCGCCGAGGACAAAGCGGAGCTTGCCATCGCCAAAGCCGAGCTGGCTCAGGGGGTGGCTCAGGATGCAGGAGCTGAGAGATATGCCGCGGATCTCTACGGCAAGGCATCCGTCAAATTGGAGGCCGCTAAAGAGGCCCTGGCCTCGGAGAGGTTCGATGACGCTGAAAAGCTCGCCTCCGAGGCGGAGGCGAAGTTCAAGGAGGCGAAAAGCTCGGCGATGACCGCCGCCGAGGTGCAAAAACGCCAGGTCGAGCTCTCCCAACAACAGCTATACACCGAGGCTCTCGTCTCGATCGGCAAAGCGGAGTTGTTACTTCAGATAGCCCGATCCTTCAACGCTCAGAGGTTCGCCTCGCAAAAGCTCAAAGATGCTCAACTGAAGCTTGATAGGGCGAAGAAGGCGATCGCGGAAAGGAAATATGAGGAGGCAAGGAACGCTGCCTTTGAAGCGGAAAAGTTGGCGCTCGCCGCACAAAAATTGGCCCAGATCAGATGGAAGGAGGAGCAGATAAGCCTCTCAGGTGAGGAACTCGAGGCATTGGCGAAGGATGCCGTGTTCAAAGCCGAAACGTCGATGAATGAAAACTCCGATTTGAAAGAACAGGATCCGAATCTATACCAGGCTGTAAATGAGATCCTCTCCCAGGCTAAGAAGGCGATCGAGGAACGGGATTATCAATCCGCCTTGATCTTCGGATCTCAGGCCGCCGCTCTCATCGAAAACGCCCAGAGAAGATGGGCGGAGCTGGAAAAGGTGGAGTCGGAGCTGATCTCAAAGCTCTCCAAAATCGATAGGTTCCAGGTTCAGAGGGATTCGAGAGGCGTCCTGGTCAGGATAAGCGGCGACCTGTTCGCCCCCGGTGGGAGCAACATCAATCCGAAGTACAGGGGATCGCTGAAGAGGCTGGCCGACATCCTTAAGGGATACCCACAGTTTACGGTTCTGATCGAGGGCCATACCGACAGCATAGGGGAGGCCGGGGATAATCTCAGACTCTCCATCGCAAGGGCGGTGAAGTTCCAGGATTTTCTGGTTAAGCAGGGGGTCAAAGGCTCAAGATTGGTTCCCGTCGGCTACGGCGAATCCAGGCCGATAGCCTCCAATATAAACGAGGCTGGACGGAGAAAGAACAGAAGGATAGACCTCATAATCCTCACCCGCTCTTCGCTTTGACCTCCTTTTTCACTTCATCTATAAGCTTTTGCAGGCTTTGTTTGACCTTTCCCTCCGAGACCATGGTGTGTAGCTTCTCGAAATCTTTCAGGGCTTTTTCAGGTGATCCCCCCTCGTAGTATATCATTCCCCTCAGCAGGTAAGCCTCTCTGTAAGAGGGATCGATCGATATGGTTCTGTCCAGCTCCTTCAACGCCTCATCCCACATCTTCTCCCTGTGAAACTCCACCCCGCGCATATAGTGCAGATCGGCCTCCGACTCGAAGGCCGGTCCCCCGAAGTTCAGAAGGATGCCAAGTGCGATGGATGTAGCGAAAAGTGCCAGCTTCACCTCCGGCAGCATCCCCCTAAGCTTCAGCGCTCTCGGATCTCCCGCCAGGAACCTATCCACCATCTCTATTCTTCTCTCCACGGAGGGATGGGTGAGCGTCAGCTCGAAGATCCTTCTCAGAACTTTAGGCACGTAATTTAGCTCCGCCAGCTTGAGGAGGGAGATCTTGAAGCTCATAGGATCGCCGGTGACCTCCACGGAGTAGATATCGGCCTGATGCTCCAGCCGTCGGGATAAATATCTGAAGATGAGGACGAAGTAGAGGTAGAAGAAGATGAGGCTTGAAAGCGCATCCATCACGGGTCCTTCGCCCAACAGATCCTTCCATATCGGGGCCAGATAGGCGTAATAGAGGATTGCGGCCAGGAAGTAGGTGAGCGAAAAGCCCAGATATATCCACATATGTTTGTGCTTTATATGGCCGAACTCGTGAGCCACTATCGTCCTTATCTCCTCAGGGGAGAAGTTCTCCAAAAGGCAATCCGTCAGGAAGATCTTTCGCGACCAGGGCAGCAATCCAGCCACGCCGGCGTTGGCTATCCTCGCCCCACCGGTGTGCCACACCATGATCTCCTTACATCTCACCCCTGTCTGCCGGGCTAAGTCGGCGAGTATCTCCCTCAGATGTGGATCCCGCAGTGGCGTAGCCCGCCATATCCCCTGAAGGATCTGCGGTGCTTTGACGTAGAGGGCGACTATCAGCAAAACCAAAACCAGCCAGTACAGATAAGGGTTATCGATGAAGAAGAGCCGAATCCGAAGCGGCGAGCGATCTATCAGGTCGTTTACAACCATGTAGGCCAGAAGCGGAAGAACGGGCAGGAGCAGAAATTTCGCGTTCACCGACAGGTACTCCCTCCTCCTCCATTCACTCGCCCTCACCCTCTTTTCGACCTCATACTGGGCCGTTCTGATAAGGAGCATGCCGGCCAGAAGGGGCAGAATGGCAAACAGCCTTCTCGTGTACGGAGTTGGGATGAACTTCAGCAGATCGTCGACGGCGAGCGGTAGCTTAAGGAGATATACCGTCAGGCCAAATCCGCCGAGCAACATCAGCTCGAAGGCCAGGAACGACCGCTTAATGAGGAAGAATCTCCTCGCCGTCACCTCTCCCGCCCTTCGCGAGAGCCATCTGCCCCATAGATACGCCAATCCGCCCGGAAGAAGGGCGAGGGCCAACCCCACCCATAGGGAAGAGCGATCCGGACTTTCAAGGATCGCCAATAACCCCTCGTCGAAGGAGAAGAGGAAGACCAAACCGGCTATCAGGATTATGCTTACCTGTCCCAAGTTTCCCTCCTGGGTTATCCGATGAAAATCCGTTTGCTCATATTATCGCTGAGTGTAGCGGAAATCTTTAAACGTCCGCCGCTTATAAGGTCATTTATTGTCATTTGTCGTCATTTATCGTTATTTAAATGACGGCGAAGCCAATCAGGTCCCCGCTATATTTAGCGATAAAAGGATGTAAGCGAGGTTATAATCCCTCCTTCCTGGAGCATGGAAGTCGTTGTATCTTCGTCTCAGATACGGAAAGGCATCGATCAGGCACTCGTAGATCATCGGATGTCTGTCGCTAAGCTCCGACCATAACCTGCCCGGTTTTTCCACATCGGTTAGCAGTTCCACATCCTCGAACCCTTCTCTTCGGCAGATCTCCTCCCACCACGCCAGTTCATCCTCCAGCTCCCAATCCTCCCTGTACATAACGGGCCATACGAAGTAATCATTCCTTATGAGCAATCCCAGGCCATCGTCGAAGACGTGTATGAGATCTATCGCCTCGACCCAATCCCGCATCAGGGCCAAAAGAGAAAGGGGAATATCCTGGGGAACCCTGTGATAGTAGAACCTCTCCACATCCTCCGCCATCCTAACCTCGATAAACTCCTCGGAATCCACAAGCGAAAGCACATCATCCCCCTCTAGGAACAGAAAGGGGACGTTGCCGTTTGTGACGTCCATCATCACCGGCTCGCCGTCGATTCGATACAGCAGTGCCATATGCTGCCAGTAGTTCGTGTATTTCTTTCCATAGGCGAAGTCCCTCTCATCTATCATCTCCCTGAGCCTTTCAACGGGAAATTTTCCCCTTGCGTCAGGCCCCGCAAGTAGATATTCGGCCTCAAATCCGAATCGGTCGGAGATCATCTTCATGGCCGAGGCCTTCTCAGAACAGATCCCCCCATGACCGGCAATGATATTTTCCAGCGTCTCAGAGCCGTCCTTATATCTGATTCGATCTCCGATGAAGCGGGAGTAAAGTTCGAAATTCGCCTCCCATATCCTCCTTCCGATAGCCCTGAGAAATTTCTTCTTCGAGTCAGCCGACTCCAATCTCATGATCCTCGACGCCTCCGTCTCATAGGCTGAGACCAGCGCCTTCTCGATGAAACCATCGAACAGATCCTCGTTTTTGCGCCACTTTCTGAGGTTATATCCGCGCTCATTCAGGTTAAATATGGCGTCCGACCGATCTATTCGCAGCTCAAGCAGGAGAAACCTCTCTCGCTCGGTTTGAACCAGATCGAAGGCTATCTCCTGATCCCACTCGACAGGCTCGGGTCCGTTTGACAGATAAACCCCATCGACCGGATCGGGGGAAAGCTCACCCGATTCATCTATCTGGAAGACCCTGTCCTGTATCTTGTCTATCCACCGTGCCTCGCTGGGGGATATCCTTCCGCTTCGGATGAGATCATCTACATTCGCTTGACGCAGATACTTATCCAGCAGACCGCCGTATGTCATCGGCTCATCCTCGGAAAGGGTCACGGAGAAACCCCATCCTGTCAGTATATCCGTTATCTTGAGTATTCTCTCCAACATCTGAAGCGCTCATATTTCCCTTAGGTGTGGTTCATTCTTTTCCTACCTTATCTGCTCGCGCCTGTAGAACATCGGCTTGAACATCCACCATCCCGCCAGCTCTCTCTGATCGGAGTAGTGGGGCGATCCGGGATCTTCGCTCTGACCCGGCGGCAGGATGTTGATGCCATGTATATACGGTTTGGTCAATTCGATGATCTGTATGTAGGTGCCCCGGTTCGATTCGGGTATCGGAGGTAGTGGATCGAGTTTGATCTCACCGTTCCTGTGCT
>CAZHVH010000241.1:0-5536 GCA_964535855.1 uncultured bacterium | reverse complement strand
TTCGATCATCTCGGCGTCTTCGCCTTCTCCCCCGAGGAGGGCACGTTGGCCGCCAGGATGGAGGGACAGATCCCGGAGGAGGTGAAGCTCGAGAGATTCGACAGGGTCGTTGAGCTTCAAACGGAGATCGCCATCCGTAGAAGGAAGAGGCTTATCGGAAGGAGGGTTGAAATCCTCCTGGAGGGATTCGATCTTGAGCGCAACATGGCCTTCGGTCGGGCGGAATTTCAGGCGCCTGAGATAGATGACCTTGTGTTCGTGAAAGGCATGGGACGGGAGAAAGCTGAGAAGCTGAGGGGAAACTTCATAAAGGCCCGGATCGAAGGGGTTTGTGGCTATGATCTCATGGCGGAGGTGGAGGGAAACGATATATGAATCTATCCTGCCTGATGAAGTTCGCCAATTATCTGACGATCGCCAGGATGTTCATGGTTCCCATCTTCATGTACCTCTTCTCCATCCAGCAGATGTTCAGCGCTTTGATCGTCTTCGCCCTCGCCTCGATCACGGATGTCTTCGACGGCATAGTAGCCAGACGGGAGGGGCCGACGGGATTCGGCAGGTTTATGGATCCGCTCGCCGACAAGCTCCTCGTCTGTGCGGCTCTCATCTCCTTCACCCGTGCCGGAGAGGGGTTGATAGCCGGGTGGATGGTGATGGTGGTCATCGGCAGGGAGTTCATCATAACCGGTTTGAGGGTCGTGCTGGCCGCATCGAACGGAACGGTCGTAGGAGCGACCAGATGGGGGAAGGCGAAAACGGCCTCTCAGATGACGGTTATAAGCTTAGGTCTATTGTTCTTGACCCTTCACGATAACAGAAACATGCTGGGGATGAACTGGGACTTCATGTCGAGGATAAGGGATAGACACGGCCCGATCTATTACATGATGTATCTGCCGCTTATACTGACGGTGGCATCGGGCCTCGAGTTCATATACAATAACCGTAAACCGCTTTGGAACCTGTTAACCATGAATCAGTTCCAACAACCGGATGATTAAACCACCGAAAAACGTGAAGATATGGGGTATTAAGGGATGGTCGCTGAGCTGATATTCGTAGGCACAGAGCTGCTTTTAGGGCAGATAGTCAACACGAACGCCGCTTATCTCTGCAGAAACCTCGCCCAGCTCGGCGTGGATGTGTATCATACGTGTGAGGTGGGCGATAACGTGGATCGAATCGCCTCAGCCGTACGCCAGGCCCTATCTAGGGCAGATCTGGTCATCACAAGCGGAGGATTGGGCCCAACGGCGGACGACGTCACGAGGGAGGCGATAGCCGAAGCCATCGGGCGGAGGCTCGTGTTCGATCCGAAGGTGATGGAGGGAATAGAGGAGCTGTTCAGGAGGATGGGAAGGGAGGCCACGCCGATACAGCGCAGACAGGCCTATGTCTTCGAGGAGGGATGCCGGGTGATCCCAAATCATATCGGCTCCGCTCCAGGGCTTCTGGTTGAGGTGGGTGACAAACACATTATCACTCTCCCGGGCGTTCCGAGGGAGCTTCAGGCGATGTGTGAGGAATTCGTCTTTCCCTGGATAGCTGAGCGATCGGGCGCAGGGATCATCAAGTCGTTGCCGCTTAAGGTCTGCGGGCTGGGTGAATCGACCGTCCAGGAGATGATAGAGGACATCATGCAGGGCCTGTCAAACCCCACCATAGCCTTCCTGGCACGTCCCGGAGAGGTAACCGTGAGGATAACCGCAAAAGCACAAAGCGCCGAGGAAGCTGACAGGATGATCGCTCAGGTTGAAGGGAGAATCAGGGAAAGGCTGGGCGATAACATCTACGGCGTGGACCCTCAGACTCTCGAGGAGGTGACCGGTAGGATGCTGATCCAAGCGGGCAAAACCGTCGCCATAGTTGAAACCAGCACCGGGGGATGGATCAGCTCCAGAATGACCGATGTTCCGGGGAGCGAGCGATATCTGCTTGGGGCTTTCGTCCTGCCCTCCACGAAAGCCATCGAAAGGGAGATGGGGATACGCTTCGATCGAATCGTCGGCGAAGAGGTGGCGCGTCGGATGGCCGAATGGGTCATGAGGAGATGTCGTGCTGATTTCGGACTGGCCGCTACCGCCTTGCTGGAGGTGATGGAGGGATATACAGAAACGGATCTCGGCCTCACCTATCTGGCGCTCGCTGACGGATCGGACGTGATAAGTAAAGGGATAAAGGTGATAGGCGATAAAACAACTATGAGACAACGGGTCTCTCAGGCCGCCATAGATCTTATCCGTAGGGAGCTGATACGATGAGAGGACTTCCCAAAAAGATAAGGGCTTTCATCGCCGTCGAGATCCCAGAGGAGGTTCAATCGGAACTGATCGAGATCGCGGCGATGTTCAAACCCCATATCAATAGAGCGTCATGGGTCAAACACGGCAATCTACACCTAACGCTTAAATTTCTGGGTGATATCGAATCGGACAGAATTGAGGAGATCTCCTCGGCTTTAAAGGAGGTCGCCGCCGGATTCGTCCCTTTCTCGATCAGGTTCTCAGATGTAGGCGTTTTTCCCGATCCGAGGAGACCGAGGGTCCTTTGGGTTGGGCTCGGTGAAGGCGAGAAGGAGATGATAAGGATGGCGAACGCCATAGAGGAGGCGATGGAGAGGCTGGGCTTTAAAAGGGAGAGAAGGCCGTTCACGCCTCATTTGACTCTTGCTCGAATCAAAGGCCCTTCGAATCTGACCGGTCCCCTCGGTGATTTTCAAATGCCGAACGTGTCCCCTGTGAGGGTTGCCGGATTCAGCCTCATAAGAAGCCAGCTCGATCCGAAGGGGGCGATATACACAAGGATAAGGGAATTTAATCTGAGAGGGTGAGGTGTTATAAATATGGAGTTGACAGAAAGGGAAAAGGCGCTTGAAAACGCCATAGAGCAGCTTGAAAAGCGATTCGGCAAGGGGACGATAATGAGATTGCGGGGAGGTGAGGTTATCCCCGTGGAGGCTATCCCCACCGGATCGCTGTCTCTGGATAAGGCCCTGGGGATAGGAGGTGTGCCCAGGGGGAGGATCGTCGAGGTATATGGCCAGGAATCCTCCGGCAAGACCACCCTGTGTCTGCACATCATATCTGAGGCCCAGAGGAGAGGTGGGATAGCCGCCTTCATAGATGCCGAAAACGCCCTCGATCCGACATACGCCCAGAGGATCGGCGTTGATCTGGAGAGCCTGCTCATCTCACAGCCCGACAGCGGCGAACAGGCCCTTGAGATCGTCGAGACGCTCGTGAGAAGCAACGCCGTGGATGTGATCGTTGTGGATTCAGTGGCTGCCTTGACGCCAAAGGCTGAGATAGAGGGAGACATGGGCGATTCTCACGTCGGCCTCCAGGCGAGGTTGATGTCTCAGGCGCTCAGAAAGCTCACATCGGTGGTCAATAAGACGAAGACCTGTCTGATATTCACAAACCAGCTACGGGAGAAGATAGGCGTGACATACGGCAATCCCGAAGTCACCCCCGGCGGTAGGGCGCTCAAGTTCTATGCATCCGTCAGGATCGAAATGCGCGCCGGCGAATCGCTGAAATCCGGTCCTGATCTGATCGGCAAGAAGATCAGGGTTAAGGTGACGAAGAACAAAGTTGCCCCTCCCTTCACCGAGGCGGAGTTCGAGATGATCTTCGGGGAAGGGATATCCAGAGAGGGCGATATACTGGATACCGGCGTGGAGATGGGTATAATCCAACGCAGCGGCGCCTGGTACTCATATGGCGAACATAAGCTCGGCCAGGGACGGGATAAGGTGAAGGAGTTCTTCAGGGAAAACCCCCAGATCGCCGCCGAGATAGAGGGGAAAATCAGAGAGATGATCAACGCTCAAAAGGGAACCGGCGAAATGCCAGAGGAGACAACCGCTGAGGAGGAAACCATCGAGGAGGCCGCAAACTGATCGAGGAGGGGAAAATGCCTCAAAATCAGGAGAACATCAAAAGCTGGAGTGGAACCGCCATGACGCCTCGCGAGAGATGGCGTCGTGTCTTCCACTACCAGACGGTGGATAGGATCCCTCATTATGAATTCGGATACTGGTCTGAGACCTACGGGGAGTGGCATAAACAGGGGTTACCGAAGGAGATCGATAACGAGGCCAAAGCCAACAGGTTCTTCGGCTTTGACCCGCGCGGAGGAGCTGGCCCGAACATAGGGTGGCTCTACGGCTTCGAACATAAGGTGTTGGAGGATAAGGGCGATAAGATCATCGTCCAGGGCGGCGACGGCGTCATATCCGAGGTCTTCAAGGACGGAACCTCCACCATCCCCCACTACATCAAGTTCCCGATAGAAAACCGCGAGGATTGGGAGAAGTTCAAGGACAGACTCCGCATAGATGACGAGGCGAGATATCCCAAAAACTGGGATCAGATCGCTGAGAGGCTTAGGCATGTGGATCACCCGATAGGCGTCAATGTGGGTTCGTTATACGGCTGGCCGCGAAACTGGATAGGGTTCGAGAACATATCCCTGATGTTATATGACGATTACGCCCTTGTGGAGGAGATCGTCGAGACGATATGCGAGCTGATCGTACATACCCTCCAGAGAGCGCTCCGAACGGTTGAATACGACTATGGAGCCGGGTGGGAGGACATGTGCTTTAACAACGGCCCGATGATCTCCCCAGCCATGTTCAAGAAGCTCCTTGTGCCCAGATATAAGAGGATAGCGGACCTCCTGCATCGACATGGGGTGGATGTGATATACACCGACTGTGACGGAAACATCAACGATGTCGCCGGGCTGTGGCTTGAGGCAGGGTATAACTGTATGTTCCCCATAGAGGTTCGGGCCGGAAGCGATCCGGTTAAACTTCGGAAGAGGTTCGGCAAGGACATCCTGCTTCTGGGCGGGGTGGACAAGATGGCGCTCATCAGGGGCAAAAGCGATATCCTCAAGGAGCTCAAGAGACTCTCACCTGTGGTCGAGGAGGGAGGGTTTATCCCACATGTGGACCATCGTGTACCGCCCGATGTGCCTTATGAGAACTATCTCTACTACCTGCGCGAGAAGAAGGCCATGCTGGGCTTCAGAACGGACGAGTTGGATATACCAGGGATAACTTAACGTATTATCGAAGGAACCAGGAGCGAGGAACGAGGAAGCACCTTCGAAATTTGCATACCTTCGTTCCCGGTTCCTTTCCCCTCGTTCCTCCTCATGGATAACCGCTACACTAGTTAGGGGGAATCTAATGCGATCTGAGGTCGTCACTGTCCTAACGGAAAAGCTAGGACCTGAGGGGTTTGACGCCCTAGATCAGATGATAGAGGAAAAAGTTCGGCAGATGGGCGTTACCAAGGATGAGTATAGGGAGATCCTTTCCAGACTTGATCTGCTTGAGCACGGATATAGGGAGCTGAAAGGTGAGGTAACCGAGCTTAGACGCGAGATCAGACTCATAAACGAAAGACTCGATTCCCTGAATGAAAGATTTGATTCCCTCAGGTCCGAGATGTATGGTAGATTCGATTCTCTCAGGTCTGGGATGGAAAGCAGATTTGACTCCTTCGGATCTGAGATGGAC
>CAZHVH010000240.1:3759-5554 GCA_964535855.1 uncultured bacterium | reverse complement strand
GATCTTGTGTCTCCGTTATGAACGCTGATATCAACTCCGGATCCGAATCCTCGGGGAAGGAAAAACACCAAGCAGGCTCAGGCTGAGGATGGTCCTCCTCAGAAGCCTGGTCGGTGGAGGGCTCATCACCGGCAGGCGACCCTGCAGCTTCCCCGATCAGACTTTCTATCTCCCTCATAAGACCTGAGGGGTCAGAGGTTTCGCCGCGGATCAAATCGTTGAGCTTTTGCGACGCTTTGGAGAGCAAATCACGGGATGGAAGATGATCTGAGGTTTCTATGATCTTATCTATCGCTTCCTTCACATGGGTTAGTTCGGAAGTATCCGTTGGCTCCAGCTGGATCAAAAACGCCATCACGTCATCGAGATTTTCCAGATAGAAGGCATCTTTCTTTTCCATCATCATTTCTCCCCCTGGTAAGGTTGAGATATGAAATGGAAATCTACTGAAAGATCATAATCGGTGATCGATTGGCGATCAAGAGCATAATCGATTTATGCCTATTTGTCCCCTAAGTGAATTAGGGCGACGCTATTGGTTCACATCTCGAATGAATGAGAGGTAGTAAGGCAGTAAATTCCTTTAGGGCGGCACTTTATGTGCCGCCGTTTTCGGCGGGGGTAAACCCCCGCCCTACGAGATAAAGCATTACCTTAATTTATCCAGGATATAGACCATCCAAAATTCCTCTTAAGTTTCGCCGAAATGATTCCGATAGACATATATGATCGCCCTGAAATTTCTCTTCGATAACTCGAAGGAAATTTTTGCTAAAGTTTATCGCGATAGTCTCCGATATAGGATTTCGGATTTTCCAGGTTCATCTAAATTCACTTAGGAGACATTTAATTTTTTGTATTTCGGATCATCCTCCGAAAGGTTGTCTCTCCCCTCCATCGTATCGCCGTATCTATCGATTTGACTAACGGCTCAGGGTATGGTAAATAGTTAAGGTGGAACTCAGATTATCAGGGTGATTCTGAAGATGATTACGTATGATAAGGTTTATGACGTTATAGTTGTCGGGGCGGGACACGCCGGATGCGAGGCCGCCTTGGCGGCGGCAAGGATGGGAGCGGAGGTTTTGCTCCTGACGATCAGCCTCGATACCATCGCACAGATGTCCTGTAACCCCGCTATCGGAGGACTGGCAAAGGGACAATTGGTCAAGGAGATAGATGCGCTCGGCGGGGAGATGGCTAAGAATATCGATAAGACCGGCATCCATTTCAGGCTTCTCAACACCAAGAAGGGCCCCGCCGTCCGATCATCCAGGGCTCAGGCCGATAAAAAACTATATCACGTGGAGATGAAGCGGACGATAGAGGGTCAGGAGAGACTGGAGATCAAACAAGAGGTGGTCGAGGATCTGATCGTGGAGGATGGCAGGGTTAAGGGGGTCATAACCAAAACATGTGCTTTCCTGGGCAGAACGGTGATACTTACAACCGGGACCTTTCTTAAAGGGCTTATCCACATAGGTGATACGTCATTCGTCGGCGGAAGGCTGGGCGAACCGTGGCCGAGAACCTATCGGACGCCCTGAGAAGACTGGGATTTGAGATAGGAAGGCTTAAGACCGGAACGCCGCCCAGGGTGAACGCCAAAAGCATAGACTTCAAGGCGATGACGATCCAGTATCCGGACGATCCGCCTCGTCCTTTCTCCTTCTCGACCGATAGGGTGGATCGCCCCCAGGTGCCCTGTTATCTTACCTACACCAATGAGCGCACACACGAGATCATCAGACGGAACCTCAAGCGCTCGGCCCGTTTCAGCGGCAGGATAAAGAGC
>CAZHVH010000240.1:0-3659 GCA_964535855.1 uncultured bacterium | reverse complement strand
GATCATCAGACGGAACCTCAAGCGCTCGGCCCGTTTCAGCGGCAGGATAAAGAGCGTTGGGCCCAGATACTGCCCTTCCATAGAGGACAAGATAGTCAGATTTCCCGATAAGGAACGACACCAGATATTCGTGGAGCCGGAGGGATTGGACACGTTGGAGATCTACCTCAACGGCATATCCACCTCCATGCCCGTTGACGTTCAGGTGGAGATGCTCAGGACGATACCGGGGCTGGAACGGGTCGAGATCATGCGTCCGGCCTATGCGATCGAATACGATTTCGCCCCGCCGACTCAGCTCAAACCCTCGCTGGAGACGAAACTGGTTGAGGGACTTTTCTTCGCAGGCCAGATAAACGGAACGTCAGGATACGAGGAGGCCGCCGCACAGGGGATCATCGCCGGTATAAACGCCGTGTTGAAAATACGAGGCGAAGAGCCCCTGATACTGGATAGATCCCAGGCATATATCGGCGTGCTCATAGATGATCTGGTCACGAAAGGAACCGACGAGCCATATAGAATGTTCACCTCCAGGGCGGAATACAGGCTTGTCCTGAGAGAGGACAACGCCGATCTGAGGTTGATGGAGATAGGAAGGCGATTGGGATTGATCGACGACGAAACGTACGCGAGGTTCTCAATGAAGAAAAGGCTCATAGCACAGGAGATGGAGAGGCTTCAGGAGATAAAGCTGTACCCGAATCCGGAAACACAGCGGATCATGAAAGAGATGGGCACCGCTCCTATCTCACAACCGATGACCTTAAAGGATCTTCTGAGGAGGCCAGAGGTCTCCTACAGGATGATCGAGCGTTTCTTCCCACCGCCTCAGGAGATGCCATGGCAGGTCAAGGAGCAGGTGGAGATACAGGTGAAGTATGAGGGGTATATCAGGAGACAGGAGGAGCAGATAAAGCAGTTCAGGAGGATGGAGCGGATGATCATACCGCCCGATTTCGACTATTCGAAGGTTAAAGGGATCTCAAACGAGGCGAGAGAGAAGCTTTCTAAAGTTAGACCCCGATCAATCGGTCAGGCTTCTAGGATATCCGGCGTCTCCCCGGCTGATATCTCCATACTGATGATCGCCCTGGAAGCATGGAAAAGGGAGATGAGCTAGGAATGACCGACTTCAAACGATGTCTGGATCGGGCGATGAAAGAGGTGGGATTTATCCTGGATGAGGGACAGCTTGAGAGGTTTAAGCTCTATCGCGATGAGCTTAAGAGGTGGAACAGGAGGATAAACCTTACATCTGTGGCTGACGATTGTGGTATAATTTACAAACACTTCATCGACTCCGTTCTGCCGATTGCCTGTGGGCTGATAGCCCCCAAAAGCCGCCTTGCGGACGTCGGAACCGGACCGGGGTTTCCGGGGTTGTGCCTGAAGCTGATTGAGCCGACGTTAAAGGTGACGCTCATCGACTCCTCGCATAAAAAGACGGCCTTCGTCAAATATCTTATCGTCAGGATGAGGCTGGAGGAAATCGAGGTGGTCAGGGCTAGAGCGGAGGAATTGATCCGAAAGCCCGGTTATTCAGGCCAGTTCGACTACGTCACAGCCAGATATGTTGCTGAGCTCCGCAGAGTCGTCCGATATTGTTTGCCTCTCCTCAGACCCGGCGGGCATTTCATCGCCTACAAGGGTAAAAGCGTGAAAGGTGAGTTGGATAACGCCTTAGAGCCGATTCGACAGCTCGGAGCCAGGGTGATAGGCGTGGTAAGGCCCGAACTGGCATTGAAATATAAGCTTTACAGATCCTTCGTTATAATCGAAAAGGCGAAAGATGGCCAAGATACTGATAGCCTCATCGGATAAAACCCTGATACGTGAGCTGTGTGAGTTCCTCCCTGATGAGCATTCGGTCACGATAGCCGGCGATTCATCATCCGTCAAGAGGAGCCTGGGGAAGGTGGAGCTCATATTCGCCGATCCCTCGATACCCATCCCGGTCGAGAGGTTCAAGGATGTCCCGATAATCCTGATCGTCGAACCTCAGGAGGAGGACGTGATCGGTCGGATGATCGATATGGGAGTCTGGGATATCCTGACTAGACCCCTGAAGCGATGGCAGGTTGAGCTGGCGCTCGGCAGATCTCTCAGGTATTTAGATCTCACTTCCAAACCGCCCAGGGAAGAGATCAAAGAGTTTATCGTGGGTCAGAGCCCTCGTATGCTGGAGGTGTTCGACCTGGCTAATAGGATAGCGCCGAGCAAGGCGACCGTATTGATCCAGGGCGAGACGGGAACCGGTAAAGAGATACTTGCCAGATATATCCATCAGATCTCACCCCGCGGGGATAAACCCTTCATACCGGTAAACTGTGGGGCTCTGCCCGATACGCTTGTCGAGGATGAGCTCTTCGGACATGAGAGAGGAGCCTACACGGACGCCTATTCGGAGCGGAAGGGGAAATTCGAACTCGCCGACGGCGGCACGCTCTTCCTAGATGAGATCACAACCCTCTCGCTATCAGCCCAAGTGAAACTGCTCAGGGTCCTACAGGAGGGGGAGTTCGAGAGGATCGGCGGAACTAAGTCGATCAAAGTGGATGTCCGTATAATCGCCGCCACAAACGAGGATGTCAAGCTGAGCGTTCAGGAGGGAAGATTCAGGGAGGATCTGTTTTACAGGCTGAACGTGGTGACCATCGATCTGCCACCGCTGAGGGAAAGACGGGAGGATATCCCGCTGCTGGTGGAGCATTTCATCAGGAAACATAGCCTCAGACACGAAAAGGCCGTCAAATCGATATCTGACGAAGCGATGAGAGCTCTGATGAGCTACAATTGGCCTGGAAACGTGAGGGAGCTCGAAAACGCCATCGAAAGGGCGGTCATACTCTCGGAGAGCGAGACGATAGGACTTGAGGATCTCCCGGCGTGGATAGTAGGGGAATGGGAGAGATCGGACAAGACCGAACAGGAGGGTATCTTCATCCCCTTTGGGATGAAGATCGAAGATGTGGAGAGGAAGCTCATACTCGAAACTTTGAGGAAGGTAGGGGGAGATAAGACCAAGGCGGCGCGGATACTCGGCATAAGCCGCAGGACGATCTATAGGAAGCTTCAGGGGTAGAGAAGTTGAACCGCGCAGGGCGACGATCAACCATCCGGTGGCCGTGCTCCAGTATCCGCCGTTTTGATACTCGTTCGGGGGAACCTCTACCGGCAGCCTCCCTGAACAGGTTCAGGTCTTTCATACGCCTTGCGTAGATACAGGTGATCTTCCACCTTCCATATCATCCTATCCCTCACGGTCACGGCACCGCGCTCATAGATTCGGATCTCGATCAGATCTAACCCGTGTCTGTATCTCCGGATAGATCGGAGTTCCCCGAGATCCAGGGTTTTACACGATCTTTCAAGCGCGACCTCATCGCGGTGGTGGAGATGTAGATCAACGGCGCCGATGAGGGATAGGATCAGGATCATGGAGATCCTTCCCCTCATCTTGAGGCTCAGGCCATAAGAGAGGTTTGCACAGAGAAGCGATATCACCAATACCAGGGCTATCCCTCTCATGGAAATCTGCGTGGGAAAACCTCCTAATGAAATCGCTCATATTATCGTTAAGTGTAGCGGAGATCCGAGGAGGTCAGAAGAGCTTATTTCTCAGAGTTAGAAGGAGACAGGAAACAGGAAGCAGGAGG
>CAZHVH010000239.1:0-5593 GCA_964535855.1 uncultured bacterium | reverse complement strand
GTTGCTTACGGAGCGGGTTAGGATTTTACAGTGATGGAAAAAGTACCACAACCGAAATGAGTATATTTGCCCACATGGAGTATAGAGGCCAGCTCGAGATATGGGGCGAATTCGGCGGGCATAGCCGAGAAGATCTGATATCCCGACCAGTACCCCGGCCATTCCTCTGGAACTGATTTAAGGTCATGAAATATAGGAGGGCAATCCGGGTGGTTTAGAATCTTTTCGACGGCCCCAATATCCTCCTTGTCCAGGGCCTTTTGTAATTCACCTGTCGGGACTTTTCTGTTTAAGATGATCATCTCCAGCCTTAAGAGCAGCGAGTTTATGATATCGCGCATGGTCGGTATTGCTTCCAGCGGTGGAGCCTCTCCCTCTCGGAGGGGAATATAGTTGCCCTTAAGATCAAACGGTGTAAGCCATGATAGGAGGATCTGATCGCCGGGTATATACCTCGGCGAGATGTTGAAATCGGTCCCCTCGAGCCATTGAAGCGGCGTCACGCGATAACGCAGATTTAACCTCCCTTCCCTTACCAAGGGGTCCCAATGGTTTCCACGGGCGACGAAGATGGAATGGATGTCGAACCGTCCCCATATCCTGTTCGGGCGATACCATTTCGGATCGGTGGTTCGGCTCGCCTCCTCCATAGCGGGCAGGATCACCTCCAAAAAGATGTCGTGGTTTGCATCTCTGCCCATAAGTTTCAGCTCCCAGAATATCAGCTCCTCCCTTCCATAGGCCGTTTTGCCTGGGTAGACGAAGATGACGGATTCCACCGGCCATAATCTTTCGGGCATTTTAACGGGAGGAACATCCTTTCGACCCCTGCTCTTCTCATATTTATCCCAGATGTTCAGCATCTTACGCCATGATGTTGCTTCGCCAGAGGGAAGGCGTTCGGCAACGATATTAGCCAGGAGCAAAGATATATCCTTGGAGAAGCATCTGGGAATCCTGGCTAATGCACCGTTGACGCGCCACACTATAAGATATCGTATGAGGTTAATCCGTTGTAGAAAATTCCACATAGTTGATAAGCTCATATAGCAGTTGAATTCGACTTTTAGGCCACCTTCTCATCTTCCACGCCTCGAGCATGTCTTTTGCCTTCTGGCTCAGGAACCCCTGTAAGCGTCCCCAATAAAACCTTTGCTCCGCCGGATCCCCTATGTTCAGCAGCTCTTTGACCATCTCCTGCTCCTCAGGGCGCAGGAGCGTTTTATAGATGCTGGCGGTTTCCATCAGGTTCAAGAATTCCGATACTTGGAAGGTAAGCATCCCCTCTCGATCCCGTAAATGTGGTCTTATCAACTGAAGCGGTGATGAGTAGAATCTGATCATCAACTGATCGGTAGGGGCGAAGAGCACGTCGTGGTATGACGCCCTGCAGAGGATATCTCCCATGCTCAGTTTTTTCTTATATACGATCGGGGGGAATATCTGAAAGATCCCTTTGATCTGCGAACCGTAATAGATTACAATCTCCTTAAGCCAGGTTTTCAATCGGTATCTATGCATCACGGCCAGGAATTTGTTCTCATCGTGGACGTATCGTCCGAACAGGAGGGGGTCTTCTTCCGCCACTTTACCCGTCAGATGTTTAGGCAATCGGTTGACAAAACCCCATATAATCACGGATCTACGTGAGAGCTGATACAGCTTTTCTGCCCTGGCGAGGATCTCACTGCAGAATTGGCAATACAGTTCCCCCTTATCCGTCGATATACGCGGGTAGATCCAGCATCTTCTGCATGGGCCGCCGAAGGCGGAATGAGGCATACCGATCTCGTCACCGCCCGGCAGAAGGCCGGGATGTTCATCGAAATATTGCAATGTAGCCAATAGCTCCGCGCCGGTATCACACCGGCGCAGCCAATCAAATTCGCTCAACATTTAAGGCTCTTCTCAGCTCCTCATAATGCTCGATTACTTCCGTATTGATCAGTTCCTCGACATCGATCGGCAGGCGCCATTCGTTCTCGGGTTTCCCCGCATATCGTTTGGACCAGTCTATGAAGTAACTCGTCGGCAGAATCCGGAATTTAATGCTTCCGAAGCCCAGATATCTTAGCTTGCCCATCTTATGGGCTAACCCGTCCTCAAGGATCAAGCACCAGATCAACCTTTGAAGCTCCTGTTCTTCGAGGTTCCAGAACCTGATCGTGAATCGGCATTTGGAGCCGGGCATAATCGCTCTGAAGTAATCGGCTTGGGGTGTGTCCGGATTGAAATCATCGATCCTCTCAACTATCGGCGCAAGGGGAACGTGGGGGAAGATCCTCCACGTATCGTCGATCAGCAGTTTGCGGGTCTCTCCCTCAGCCACCTGTTTCCATCCGCCATCGGTATACTGCCATTCTCCGTAGAAGAAGGGCACTTTGAACCAGGCAAGTTCAGGTTTATCGAAGATGCCGAAGCTGAAGGAGATCCGTCCCATAATCGCCTGGTTGGGTCCCGTACCTACCCATCCGAAGAGGCTATCGGCCGGGTTAAGACGTGTGATATCCGGGCTTTGTTCCTTGGAATTGGTGGCTATAGAGTATATATGCCGAATCGTTCCTTTGATGCTTTTGCTCGGCAGGGCATAGATCTTGTCGTTCCCCCTCAACGAGGCATCGGGGGGTGAAACAGAGAAGAAATCCCAGCCGTTAACGGGCTGTTCGTCGAGTGTGGTTTTGAAGGACGGTTCGCCGCTCTCCTTTATGTTGATGGGGCTCAGAACCTCTCCCTCAACGTGAAGCACTCCACAACGCCCTCCAAACGCCCTGTGGGAGATGAAGCCAAGCTTAGAAAGGGGAGGCTTCCGCGTGATGGAGGATCTCTCCGTTGACAGAGATGGTAGCGATTTCAGGGCTGATCCTATGACCGCCTCAGCCTCCTCTCCTTCAAGCTCCAGCTTATACCATATGCCGTCCCGTGTCAGGTCCCTCTCTCCAAACAGCTTTTTACCCACACCGTTCGGGTCGGTTGTCAGCCATTGAAGCTCTGTGACGGAGGCGTTGACCCAGCCTAAGCCGTTAGTTTTTTCGCCGCCTAGCGGGATGTCACCGTTTTGAAAGTCGCGTATCATGTTGAGCAGGAGTGATATCTCCTCCATGTTCTCCTCGCTTATGTCCTGGATGTCCATCCTGAACCTGAAGATAAGGTTCTCGCCGTATGCGAAGAGATAATCGGCCTTGGCATCCTCAATGGGGCGGCCTGTTCTGGGGTCCATCCTTACCCCATCCATCGAGCACCAGGCCCTTTCCAGATCGTCAGGATCTACTAGATAGGCATCGGAGAAGAAGACGAGCGCCCTACGTCCCTGAGTTCCAAACAGATTGTCCAAAACCTCCTCGGTCTCCCTCGATTCACCCCAAATCGTCCTCAACACCTGAGATGCCCTTTTTCTAAAAGCCCCTTTGATGGTGCTTCCGGGTATGTAGATCTCCCATCCTTCCCTCTCAGCAGATGGAGACCATGTGAGCATACGCGTAAACACCCTGTCATACGGCTTACCGTATCTCCTGGATATCTCTCGATTAGAGGGTCCCCCCTGCCGGAAGTCCATGTTATAAGGCTGAGCCAGCTCCAAACGCACCTTATCCCTGTATGCTTTTATAAATGCGATGTAATTTCTGTCATTGGTTATGCTTTTTCGGAGGTTTCTAGGGTTAAGCAGGTATCGGAACCGGACTCTACGGTGCGATTCGACGAACTCCTCCCATATGGCAGGGGTGATCCCCTTCGGGACGAAATCCGGGTCTGACCATTCCCTCTCATCGATTTCGCCGTTGAGCAGCATCATCTTGATCTTTATGTGTTCCTCGCGTTTGGCCACCTCCTCGTCAACCCAGGAGTCGCTTTGAATCAGTTTGACCTGCTGGTCCACCTGTTGGAAGAACCTGGGAAGAATCTTTCGACACTCGCGGGACAATATCTCCACCATAGCTGCCTCATCTTCCATCTTCTCTGCCAGGCTATCGGAGAGGGAGGGATTGAGACCGATGCTTTTGGCTACTTCCAGCCATGCCACTGTATTAAACTCCTGACCTCTCAGAACCTTATGCTCCATGGCGTTTATAACCCGCTTAGCCATATTGGCCTTCTTGCCCAACGCACTTTTGAAGACCTCTTCTGCCTCTTCAAGGGAGGAAAAAGGTTGATCAACAAACGGTTCTAGGCTTTCAAGCAATTTCTTCGAAAGGCCGTATTTCCCCCTGCCGAGTTTACCCAGAGCGGATGAAGAAAGCACCCAAAACTCCTTTTCTCCTGAGGATTGCTCCCGTAACCATGCTGCTATGACCCTGGGCAGATACTCCGACAGCTGTTTCTTCCAATCCTCCGGACTGAGTATGGGGCCTCCTATGACGACGGATAACCGATCCCTGATAGGCTCCGGAAGATCCCGGATCCCATCCAGAAGCAACCGTCCTTCAATGGCGATGAAGGAGGGAAGTTCAGGGGTTACCCTTCCCCAATTCCATCCCACTAAGATAGGGTTAACAGCGCTGAAGGAGAGGAATATCGTCAGATGGTTTGCGCCGGGGCTAACCTTCGGAAGGGAAGGCGGTGAGAAGGGGATATCCATCTCCAACCGACATCGCCCTAAACCCTTACTCTTGCCCCCGCCAAACCAGAATCTGCCCTCCTTGAGCTCTTGAAGAAGATAATACAATTTCGCCTGGTTCTCATCCCTGCGGAGAATCCAGTCGTTCACCTGCATGGTGAAATCGAAGACTGAGTTGCGGAAAAGGGTTTCGATCTTGTAATTAGCGTTGGCTTCGGCGGCCCACCGATCCTCATCCAGTTTGATCCCCATCCTGAGGTCGAAGAACCGGTCCCTCGGATAACACTCATCCCTTAGCTCGCACCTCACCTCCGTGATCAATCCCTCAGGTATGGGTGATCCATACAGCCTACGCCACATCCTATCAAGCAGGCCGATATTTCTTCCGTCACGTGATCTTCCTATGAAGGCATCCATCAGAGACTGCGCCGTACCCGCCACCTCACCCGCCAGCGAGACCAACCTGTGAGTTCCATCCCCATCCCTTGTGAAAAGCACTCTCCTTGAGTTCCCTCTGTATATGGGGGTTTCAGCCACAAGCCTGCCTTCTAAGATCATTTTTAACCCTCCTGTTTTTACCTAAATTCGTCCATTTCGCTCATAAACTCCTAAGAATACCGCAAATTACGGCAAAGCGAGCGAACAACGGATATTTAGAAAGGAGCACTCCTCATGTCCACGGTTCATATTGTAATGATATGACAGCTTTATCGGGTTGGTCAAGACCTTTTTCAAGCTGCTCATATTCATCTGTTTTTCCTTTATCGGGTAACGCTTTTCTCGTAGGGCGGCTCCTCTACCCCCGCCGGATTTCGGCGGCACATGAAGTGTCGCCCTACGAAAGTGTTACCATGATTGGGGACCATCCCGAAAATTAATAGGGGATGAAGATCTAACACCTCTTTTATCTTATCACATATCATCATCATTTGCAATCTCATCTTCAGCTCCCCCCTTGGAAACTCCTAAGTATCCGAACAAAAGTAATCGCTCTTATTTCCCTTGAGTGTAGGTAGGGGCGAAAGATTTTTCGCCCGTACG
>CAZHVH010000238.1:3782-5599 GCA_964535855.1 uncultured bacterium | reverse complement strand
TCGTCCATTTTGCAATCTCTTAGATAATATGATATACTTTTGTGAATTTCAGATATTTAGTTTTAGGATGAGGAGGGAGAGATGCCGGTAGAAAAGAGATGGCCTGTTCCGAGCGATCTGGAAATCGCCCAGGAAGCTGAGCTAAGGCCCATCGTCGATGTGGCCAGGGACGCCGGACTTCTTGAGGACGAGATTGAGCTTTACGGCAAGTACATAGCTAAGATCGATTACGCCAAGGTTTTAGAGAGGCTGAAAGATAAGCCGAACGCCAAGATGATTTGCGTCACCGCTATCACTCCTACGCCTTTGGGAGAGGGGAAGACGGTAACCGCCTTCGGATTAGGTCAGGGGCTTGCCTTTTTAGGTAAGAAGGTGATAAACACCTTTCGGGAGCCATCTAAGGGACCAACCTTCGGCATTAAAGGAGGAGCCACGGGAGGAGGATACTCGCAGGCTTTGCCTATGGAGGCGATTAACCTTCACTTCACGGGAGATATCCACGCCGTGGAGTCAGCTCATAACCTCTGTGCTGCCGCCATAGACGCCAGTATCCTCCACAAGAACAAGCTGAACATAGATCCGCTTAACGTCACATGGACCTACTGTCAGGACCTCAACTCCCGTGCTTTGAGAGAGGTGATCGTCGGGCTCGGCGGAAGGGCCAACGGCTATCCGAGGGTGACCAACTTCGACATCACCGTTGCGACCGAGACTGCGGCCATTCACGCTCTGGCCACAGGGCTTAAGGATCTGAGGGAGAGGATCGGCAGAGCCGTTGTCGCCTATACCTATAACGGCAAACCCGTAACCTGCGAGGATTTGAAAGTGGCCGGCGCCATGACGGCACTCCTTGTAGATGCCCTGAAGCCGAATTTGGTCCAATCCCTGGAAGGGCATCCGATGATCTGCCATGGCTTCCCCTTCGCCAACGTTGCTCATGGTAACAACTCTGTGCTGGCCGATCTGGTGGCCTTGAAGTTGGCCGATTATGTCGTCACCGAGAACGGTTTCGGAGCTGAGTGCGGCTTCTCGAAGTTCGTTGACGTCAAATGTCGTCAAAGCGGGCTGAAGGCCGACTGCGCCGTCATTGTCTGCTCCATAAGGGCTCTCAAGGAACATGGGGGCGCCTTCCATTTCCGCCCTGGTATGTCGTATTCTAAGGTGAAGGAGGCGGCTGAGACTGAGAACCTACCCGCTGTGGAGAAAGGTTGTGAGAATCTCGCACGCAACATAGAGATAGTCAAAATGTATGGTGTTCCAGCGGTCGTGGCCATAAACAGGTTCACCTTCGATACCGACAGGGAGATAGAGCTGGTCAGGAGAAAAGCTCTGGAAGCAGGTGCCGATGGCGTCGCCGTCTCAGAGGCATGGGCTAAAGGCGGAGAAGGTGCAAGAGAGCTGGCCGAAGAGGTGCTTAAGGTGCTTGAGACGAAACCGAGCAATATGAGATTCCTCTTCCCAGATGACGCCTCCATCAAGGAGAAAATAGAGACTATAGCGGTTAAAGTCTTCGGCGCTGATGGCGTGGAATACTCCCCGGAAGCTGAGAGGAAGATAAAGCTCTACACAAAGCTCGGTTTCTCTAACCTGACGATTAACGTGGCCAAAACTCATCTCTCCCTTTCCCATGATCCCAATTGGAAGGGGGTTCCAAAGAATTATAAACTCCCTGTCAGGGATATAAGAGCATCGGTAGGCGCTGGTTTCCTATATCCTATCTGCGGCGAGATGAGAACCATGCCCGGTCTACCCTCAAGGCCTGCCTTCGTCGACGTGGACGTCGATGTGGAGAGCGGCAAGATAAAGGGGCTGTTCTA
>CAZHVH010000238.1:0-3682 GCA_964535855.1 uncultured bacterium | reverse complement strand
AATATCAGGGAGGTAGGGATGGTTACCCAATGGAGATTGAAGGAGTTTCTGGATAAAACCGCATCGCGTGAGCCGACGCCGGGCGGCGGCAGCATCGCCGCACTGGTCGGGGCCCTTTCGGCAGCCCTCAGCGGCATGGTCTGTCACTACACCGTAGGCAAAAAGAAGTTCAAAAAGGTCGAGCCGAAGGTGAAGGAGTTACTCAGCCAGGCGGAGTCGCTCAGAGCCAAGCTCTCAGATCTTATTCAGGCGGATATAGACGCTTACGAGCAGGTTTCTCAGGCCTATAAGATGCCTAAGGACACGGAGGAGGAGAAAAGAGCCAGACAGATGGCCATACTCCAGGCCCTGAAAAGCGCCATCAACGTGCCGATGGAGGTGGCGAAGTCCTCTTTCGACCTCATAAAGCTCTCATGGGAGCTGGTGAAGGTCGGTAACCCACAGCTCATAGGCGATGTCGGATGTGCCGCGGCATTAGCGGTCGCCTCCTTCGAATCGGCAAGCCTCCTGATAGAGTACAACCTGAACCTCATAAATGACGATGAGCTGCGAAGGGAGATCTCGCCCATGATAGATAAATTCTCCAAGGAATGCCGCGAGATCTATGGTGAGATCGCCGAGGTGATAAGGAAATGCCTGAGGAGTTCGAGCTAGAGAGGTTCGACTTCAAGAGGCATGCCCTGGATGACGTCATCTCCTTCTGGGTGGAACACTCCATAGACGAGGAGTTCGGCGGTTTCTGGACACATCTGGAGAGGGACGGAAATAGATTCGGCGACGGGAGAAAATTCCTCGTCATGCAATCCAGGATGATCTACTCCTTTACGCTCGCCTACCGCCTCAGCGGCGATGATGAGTATCTCGATATCGCCGAGAACGGGGTGAACTTCCTCATAGAACACTTCTGGGACAGGAAATACGGCGGATGGTTCTGGTCGGTCGAGAGATCGGGCGAGAAGACCAGATCAATCGAGAAAAAAGAGGGGCTGGAGAAACGCTCCTACGGTCATGCCTTCGCCATATACGGCCTTTCGGAGTTCGCAAGGGTATCCGGCAACTCCCGAGCACAGGAGATGGCGCTCGAGACATACGAGCTGACCTTCAAGAAGATGTGGGATAAAAGTCACGGCGGGCTTTACCATGAGATGGACGAGGACTGGTACCTGAGAAATCCCACCAAAAGGCTCGACACGCATCTCCACATGCTCGAGGCCCTCTGCTCACTGGCGGCATTGACCCAGGATTCCTGGTTTAGAGGGGAAATCACAAGGATCTGCGATCTGATCTGTGATAGGATGCAGAACGAGAGGTTCGACTGCATGCGCGAGTGGTTCCTGCCGGATTGGCGCGAGAACATCCAGGAGACAAGGGGATTAGCCAACTACGGACATAACCTCGAAAGCTCATGGTTTCTCTGGGTCATAGGGAAGTCCCTGGAGATAGATCGATACGTCATCCTCGCCGGAAAGCTCCTCGATTTCTCATTGCGGGAGGGTTGGGATGAGCGGAACGGTGGTTTCCTCGACAGAGGGAAACCGGGCGGGAAGGCGATCGGACGTGATAAGATCTGGTGGGTGCAGTGTGAGGGGATAGGTTGTCTCTCCTTTGCCTACAGGATGACGGGCGAGGAGATCTACAGGGAGAGATTGGAGGAGCTAACGCGATTTTGCTACCGCAACCTATTCGATGACAGATACGGCGAGTGGTTCCACGCCCTGGATGAGGACGGTAACGTGAAGGATGATAGGAAGGGCGGGGAGTGGAAGGCGGCGTATCACGTGATGCAGGCCTGCTATCATGCCTACGAAAACCTGAGAAAAATCGGGGAGCCGGTCGGCGATTACCGATCGGGATTGTTGTAAGATGGTTATGCAGACTCGGATGGTGGACGTCACACATAAGCCGGAGACCCACCGAACGGCCGTGGCGGCGGGAAGCGTGAGGGTAAGCGAGAGGACCTTGAACCTGATCGAACGGGGTGAGATCGAGAAGGGCGATCCGATCGAGGTGGCGAGGATCGCCGGTATCATGGCTGCAAAAAGAACCCCTCAGCTCATCCCCCTCTGCCATCCGATAGAGATCACCTCCGTGAGATTGGATTTTGAGATCGATCGCGAGTCATGTCGTATCGAGATAAAGGCTACGGTTGAAACGGTCGCGAGAACGGGCGTGGAGATGGAGGCGCTTACGGCCGTCTCGATCGCCGCCCTAACCATATATGATATGTGTAAGCCCGTCGATAAGAACATACAGATCACGGATATAAGGCTTATAAAGAAGACAGGGGGTAAAAGCGATGTCGTTCCTCGATAGATATAAACTCGTGGATCTCTCCCCGAAGCTCATCCCGGGCAAGGAGGAGAGAAGGCTCGAGATAAGGCGGTTCATCTTCGAGCTTGATAACACCATCATGCACGATGTGGACACGATGACCCACATCGGCTCGCATATTGAGGCGCCGCTTCACTATAAAGACGGCCTCAAGGATGTGACGGAACTGCCGCTTGAAAGCTTCATCGGCGAGGGGTTAATGTTGTATTTCGACTTCCTCGATCCGGGATCGCCCATAACGCCCGAGGCCGTCAATCGGGCGGCGGAATCCGACTCGGTCGGGGAGGGGGATATCGTCCTCATGCACAGCCCTTACACTGGCGATCGGCGGCCATATATAGCCCGAGAGACGGCAAAATACTTGAAGGAGACGGGGATTAAGATGCTGGGGATCGGAAATACCGTCCAGCTCGAGGAGAAAGGGGAGATGTTCACGCACGACTACCTCCTGGGCAACGACATCCCGATAATCGAAGGCTTGGTGAACATGGACGCCCTGCCGAAGAGGTTTATATTCATAGGGTTCCCGATCAAAATTCAGGGGCTTGACTCCTCCTGGATACGGGCCGTGGCCCTCGTGGAGAAGGAGGCTGAGCGATGAGACGAATTGTGGTGATGATGATCCCCGCGTTTTTCGCCCTTATGGCCCTAATCGCCGGATGTCAGGCCGCTAAAAGCCTTTCACCCTCAGGTGGAGGCGAGGAGGAGGTGGCGGTCTTTCAGACGACGAAGGGAACCTTCGTCATGGAGTTCTACCCCGATAAGGCCCCTGAGACCGTCAAAAACTTTAAAAAGCTGATAAGAAGGGGGTTCTATGACGGCCTGACCTTTCACAGGTACGTGCCCGAGTTCGTGATTCAGGGAGGCGATCCGAAGGGAGACGGCACCGGCGGACCGGGGTATACGATACCGGATGAATTCAACGATCTGAAGCACGTCCCGGGGATGGTGGGTATGGCGCATAAGGGCATCCCTCATTCGGCTGGATCGCAGTTCTACATCTGTCTGCCGCCTGATAAGGGACAGTTCAAACATCTCGACGGGAAATATACACTGTTCGCCAGGGTCATCAAGGGGATGGATGTCGTGGAGAAGCTCCGTCAGGGGGATAAGATCATCAAGGTTCAACTTCGCCCGCGTTCCTCAATCCAGGTGGGGAGCCCCTCAGCAGTTGACCAGGTAGGTCAAGGTGTGCCAATGCACACAGGGCTTCAAGGCTAAGGCGGGTGTTAAGCCGCCTGCTGACGGTGAGGTGGCCGCCTACGTGAACGGTTCTCGCTTGGCGAGTAAGCATGACAGGGTGTCGCACCAGCCCTGTCTGGCAAAACCGTCACATTGCCGAGGTGCACCT
>CAZHVH010000237.1:0-5610 GCA_964535855.1 uncultured bacterium | reverse complement strand
ACACGATATGAACAAAAATATGAACGCATTCCCGACCAGTTATGTGCGCGTTCATATATTTGAACGGAGTTCATAAAAAGTCCCTTTTCGTTCACCGCGTCGTACCAATTTCCCTTCACGCATTAATCTTGACAGCAATCGGGTAGCTTGCGGGCCAGATATCCGA
This sequence comes from uncultured bacterium, assembly GCA_964535855.1. Classification (GTDB taxonomy): domain Bacteria; phylum Poribacteria; class WGA-4E; order B28-G17; family B28-G17; genus JAGGXZ01. The sequence continues at coordinate 5,444 of CAZHVH010000237.1, read as the reverse complement.
CACAGTTCAGCGGCTTCGCGACGGGTGATTCGCCCGTGGGCCTGTACGTACTGTAACACCATCTGTTCCTGCTGCAGCGGCTCAAATCCCCGTTGACGCACGTAGGCTGCCTGTGCACCCAGCCGCCGATATGTGGCTGCCGAAAGGTGATATGAACGTCCCTTGCGTTCTCCGCGTGCTTCCACCAAGCCGTTTTCCACCAGTCGCTCCAGAACGGCCCGTGCTTCGGTCTCGGATTTCTGAATCAGGCGCGCTGCCGCCGATGTGGTGACGCGGCGTTCCTGCCAGAGATGGTTGAGCAGCAGCAACTCATCCAGTCCAAGCGGGCGTCCAGTCTGGCTTTCTTCCACAACCAAGCGCACGAAATCGAGATTGGCCTCGCCTCCCGGAAGCACCAGCACAACGTCGGTTTCCGTGCTTCGCTCATAGGAAGGGGCCGGACGACCGTTTCGTAGCTGTTCGGTGAAGATGATATCGATACCGCGTCCGGTACGCTCCACAATGCCAGCCCGCTTGAAGGCATCGGCCAACAGAGGATTCCGGGGACGGGGTGGTGTCACCAACAGATTGTGCAAGCCAACTCCCTCCGGAAATCCGCCAGGGTTGGAGATCTCGATGCGATCCGGGTGCCATTGCACATGGACGGCTCCCAGACGGGTGTAATCCCGGTGAATCAGCGCATTGGCCAGACCCTCACGAAAGGCCCGTTCTGGATAGTCAGGTACGCCGATCCGCAACAGCCCCACCTGCACCTCCTCCTCCCGATTGCGGGCGCGAAATCGGGTGAGCAGCTCTTCCATCAGTCGCAACAGGGGCCATCGAAAGAAATCGTTCACTTCGACTTGCGTGCCGGCAAGTACCTGAAAAGCCACCTCGTGTGTGGGGAGTAATCGCACCAGCGCTTCTTCTCTGCCGAACATGAGCAGTCCCAACACACGCACAGCGGTAACATCGTGGTCGGCTTCAACAGCGCCCAGGGCCTTGGCCAGCTCGATGTCAGAGAGATCCAGCAAAGTTGTATCCCCCTGCCCGCGGCTTTCACGAATGATTCGACGGAACCGCTCAAATTCGATGGGATCCAGGTCCTCCCAGCGAGCTTCTGGAAGAACCAGTGCCGAGTAATCCAGCCTCCTGCTATCGGCAAGTCTCGCCTGCATTTCATGGAAATACATGGGCACACAGGTAGGCTCGCCCCGACCGGTGATAGCGCGGCGGAGATACTTCCCATCTGTGGTGCCCACCGGCGTGGGAGATGGAGGTACCTCGATAACGAGGATCGGGACACCCTCAAGCGCTACGATTTCGACACGACAACTCACAGAGGGACGGGTGCGATTGGCGATGAGCGCCTGCACGCGCAGTGGATCGGTCTTGCCGCCTTCATGGCGGGGACGGGCTCCTGTAATGCGACCATCATCTTCGACGCCAACGAGCAGCCAGCCCGGCTCATTGCCAGGTCGGTTGGAAAGACACACGACCGCCTCGATCAGGTCATTGTCACTGAGAGGAGCCCTCTCTTCGCCTTTGAATTCGACGTTGAGATTTTCGCCCCGCTCAATAAGTTGTCTAAGGTCTTTTGGTGTCATGATAAAACGCCTCCAGTTATCCTGCTCTTTTCAGCCATATCCTAACTCCTCGAGATTCCTCCATATCGCCCTATCCAGTTTCTCCGCTTCCGCCATCTGCTTCCGCAACTCAGCCACCAGCCGGGCCATCTTCTCCTCGAAGGGCTCGTCGTCCTCCTCGCTGGGCGGCACGCCCACATAGCGACCCGGCGTCAGCACATAGCTGTGCCTGCGGATCTCCTCCAGCGTGGCCGCCTTGCAGAAGCCGGGCACATCCTGGTATTCGCCCGGACCGTCGCCGCGCCAGTTATGATAGGTGTCGGCGATCCTGCGGATCTCCTCCTCGATCAACTCCCGATGGGTGCGGTCCACCATCACGCCCATCTGCCGTGCGTCGATGAACAGCACCTCGCCTGAGCGGTCGCGCAGCGGCTTGCCCTCCGTCCCCCGGCTTCGCTTCTTATCGCGGGCGATGAACCAGAGGCAAGCCGGGATCTGCGTGGAGTAGAAGAGTTGCCCCGGCAGGGCCACCATGCAGTCCACCAGGTCCGCTTCTACGATGTTCTTGCGGATCTCGCCCTCGCCAGCCTGGTTGGAGGACATGGAGCCGTTGGCGAGCACGAACCCGGCGAAGCCCGTGGGGGCAAGGTGGTAGATCATGTGCTGCACCCAGGCGAAGTTGGCGTTGCCCACGGGCGGCACGCCGAACTTCCAGCGCCGGTCGTCCCTCAGCAGCTCACCGCCCCAGACCTTCATGTTGAAGGGCGGATTGGCCAGGATGTAGTCCGCCCGCAGATCCGGGAAACGATCGTTGTGGAAGGTGTCGCCGTAGGCGATCTGGCCGTCGATCCCTCTGATGGCGAGGTTCATCTTACACAGCTGCCAGGTGGTGTAGTTGGACTCCTGACCGTAGATGCTGATGTCGCCGATCCTGCCGCCGTGGGCCTCGATGAACCGCTCCGACTGCACGAACATGCCGCCGGAGCCGCAGCAGGGATCGTACACCCGGCCACGGTAGGGCGCCAGCATCTCCACCAACACCCGCACCACACAGCGCGGGGTGTAGAACTCGCCGCCCTTCTTGCCTTCGGCGCTGGCGAACTGCGAGAGGAAATACTCGTACACGCGGCCCAGGATGTCTTTGGAGCGGTTCTCCTCGTCGCCCAGGTGGATGTTGGTGATGAGATCTATGAGCTGGCCCAGCCGTCGCTTGTCCAGCCCAGGACGGGCGTAATCCTTGGGCAGCACGTTTTTGAGCGAGGGGTTGTCCCGCTCGATGGCAATCATGGCATCGTCCACCAATTTGCCGATGATGGGCTGTTTGGCATTGGCCTTGAGGTGCGACCAGCGGGCCTCCGGCGGCACCCAGAAGATGTTCACTGCCCGGTACTCGTCCGGGTCTTCCGGATCGGCGTAGGGCTCCCGCTGAAGTTGCGCGTGGTATTCCTCGAACGCGTCGGATATGTACTTGAGGAAGATCAGGCCGAGCACGACGTGCTTGTAATCGGCCGCGTCCATGCTACCGCGCAACGCATCGGCTGCCTGCCAGAGCTTGGCCTCAAAGCCCAGGTTGGCGGCTGTATCGTTCCTCTTGGTATGCTTCTTTTTCGTCGCTTTCGCCATGCCTTACCTCGGCTGTGAATGGGCGTCTAATACCTCAAATTAGCCGCCGCTATTAGCTGTTGGCTGGAGCGAGAAGTTATACGCACTCGACAAGCTACTATAGCATCAATAAGGGCGCTATTAAGAAACCAAACGCATCATTCATTCCATGAACTACGATGCATGGCCAAATGCTTCGCTCTTTAAGGTAAAGAATTACAAGTCCTGCAGCGAGAACCCCTACATCTAATGTTGGCCCTAAACCGAAAAACTTAAGGTGTACAAAAGTAAAGGCCACCCAGGATATGAGCCCTGCCAACCATCTTCTCCCCGTCAGTGAAGTTAGTCTTTCAATGGCGTATCCCCGATAGAATATTTCTTCAAGAAAAGTTCCGGTAAGGAACAGACTGAAGAGAATAGGGAAGCTATATTGCTTTATCATAGGCTGGAGACTCCTTAAACCCTCAAGCCCAATTGCTCTTAAGGCGAAACTGCTACCTATCCAAATTATGATAAGCACGAAATAGGTCAAAAAGCCTATCCATAGATATCTCCATTTGAACTTTCCAAATCCAATGCTCCCTAAATTATTACCTTCAATAGGGAGCCAGAAGGCGAGCAATGTTAAAAGAATCAACCATTCCACCAAGATAGCTAATCCAATATGGATGCCTCTTGCTTGCTTTGGGAGAAAAATATCACGTAATATAAACTCGCTTCCCAAAATAACGACTAACCCGATTACATAAAGCCACTTTTGGGGAAGCTTTATTACATTTTGACCTGTTCTTTCCACGAGTCCACCTTCTGTTTAACGATTTAATGGGCAGCTCGAAGCCAAGTGCGTATAGCTTGTAATTAGACAGAAAAATCCCCGTATAATCTTTCTATCCAGGAATTTTTCCTGATAGTCTTGACTCAACCTCCAGAACCCGATAAGATTATAGCACAACCCGAAATAAGGGGTCAATTGGAAGCAAAAGCGCAAAGGTGTTCCGGGAAACCTCTCGATTAAGTCCAGCAAGATTTCCGTGATTTCACATCCCACCCCCAAAATAAGTTCCGAAAAACAGGTTAAGGTTTAGGTTGAGGTTAAGATAGTCAAGAGTCGAGGGACGAGAGATAAAAAAGACCCTAGACCCTGGACTCTAGACCCTTGACCTTCAACCTCAGCCTTAACCTCTGATCGTGAAAGAGATAGGACATTGATTGCCGGCATAACTGTACTCATGAAAGAATGAACTTTTCGCCTGATCCCTCGTTATAGGCATACGGCGCCATGCACACGCTCCAGGAGGTTCTCGGAGCCAAATCCAACGGCAAGCTCGCAAGGGAGCTCTATGAGGCCATCCTGAGCGGGAAGCCGATAGAGCTTAAACCGCCCCCCGAGAAGGTCGAGCGCGAGGGGAGAGATTTCAGGGACGCCCTTGAGGTGAAACGAGCCTATGAGCTGGGCGAGCTCGAGCTTCACGCCAGGATCAGGCTGAACGGCTCCGATACCACGGTCGGAAGGGTGATCTTCAACGAGATCCTACCTGAGGAGATCAAGGTCAACGAGCCCGTTGATAAGAACGGACTCCGCAGGCTTGCCGAGGAGATATGCGCTAAAATGGGGAGGGAGGCGGCGGTCGAGTTCCTAAACAGGGTGGATGATCTCGGGTTCCGCTTCGCGACCCTTTTCGGCGCCTCGCTCTCTATCGCCACCTTCAAGACCATATCGGCGAAAGACGACGATCTTAACCTGCTTTATCTCATGCTTGCCTCAAAGGCGCGGGGGACATGGAGAGGCTCATCCGCACGATGGGGACGGCAAAGCTAGTCTTCGACCCTTCGATGAAACCGATATGGAGGCCGATCGTCGGGAACTTCAGCGACGGGCTTTCGCCGACGGAACATTTCGTCATCTCATACGGCGCGAGGCTTGGGCTCATAGATACGGCCACAAAGGTGAAGCGTGCGGGATGGCTGATGTGCAGGCTCGTGGAGGCCGCACAGGACGTCCTCGTAACGGAGGAGGACTGTGGAACGGAGGAGGGGATAGCCGTCAAGACTCTCTACAAGGACGGGAAGCTGATAGAGGAGCTTTCCGAAAGGATCGTCGGAAGGAGGGCGCTCGAGGATATAGTCGACCCGAAAGACGGGAGGATCATAGTTAAAGCGGGAGAGGAGATAGATGAGGAAGCGTGAGCTCCCTGAGATCTTCCCATGGTTCGCTTGATTTTGCCTGAGGGGGATGATACAATTCGACCTAGTAATTTCTGGTGTGCCCATCTCGGC
>CAZHVH010000236.1:0-5613 GCA_964535855.1 uncultured bacterium | reverse complement strand
GAGGCTCGAAATCCGCTTGATTCCTTACTTCCCTTAAAAGTGTCAGGTAGCTAGAGCGGTTGTTTACAGTTTTCACAAAGTGAATGACGATTCTTAGCATAGCAGAAGCCATTCAGTCTATGACACCTTTTAGCTTTGATAGCTAAGACCAGGTGTTCCGGCGTGAGCTCAAAGGGTGGACTCCCATAGGCTCTCAATCTAATCAGAGACCCTTTGAAAGGGCGGGTGAAAATTCCTTCGACCGGCTTGAAGCCTCCTTTACCATCGAAAACGAACTCTCCTTTTTCAATCTTCGCAATTTCCTTCAATCCTTCTTTGGTAAGGATCAGCTGGTATGGAGGAAGACATCTTGGGCTCCACCAGTTAAACCAAATTTCACCGGTCTTCGGATCAACATATCTATTGAGATTAACGAAGGCTACTCTGAGAATATCTCCAGGTTTAAGATCGAATTTGGTATTATAGGTTCTCCCAACTGGCACAAGCTTTCCAGTTTTCTGATCTCGAATAGCACAATCATATCTCCAGCTGAGAATCTTTCCATCCGCCTTCCTCACCACCGGATATTTGGCGACGACCATAGCGTCGAGATCGCTCTCATTTTTGAACTTGATGTAGCTTCTGCCCATGCCGCTCAGCGGATAAGCCAGCTTAGAGCTCTTCTGCATCGAGCCCTCGCTAAATGGCTTAGAGGAGAAGTATTCGACCGCCTTCTTGAGCTCCTCTGGATTATGGCATAGCCTTTTCTCCACTATGACGAAGTGCTTGAATCCCTTCGTGGGCTTCCGAAGCCGCTCCAGATATTCATTCCTATCCATCAAAGGCAATTTATGGAGATCCTTTCCATCGAACCAGAGGCATTCGAAGACATCGGCCCTCGCGCCCTTATCGAAATCCTTCCTGTATTCACCGCTGTTGATATATCCTGCCGCCTCAGACCGGCCTAAATGCCTGTCTCCGATCCATACCTCCAGCTCGGCTTCGACGACGAAGTCATGTGGGATCTTGAGGATCTCCTTCAAAAGCTCAGGGAAGAGCTTCAGATCGACCTTTCTTCCTTGCTCGGTGAATATCGTAACCCTCTTATCCGTCTTGTGTATTTCGGTCCTGAATCCATCAAATTTCTGATCGACGAAGTATGGCCATTCGTCATCTCGAAGGACCTGAAGCAATCCCTCTATCGAATACTCCTCAAGCTTCCTGTATCCAACGATCGCCTTCTGCGGATAGTAATATCGGTGAGGCTTGACCTTATCCTCCTTCAGCAATTCCTCGGCCATCTTCTCAGCCTCGGGAGGAACACCGGCGATCCGAGCCATCTGGATCAACTTCCTCTCCTCGATCGGAACGAACTCGACCTTCTTCCTCGCCAGCACGATATAGTTCGTGAAAGGCTTACCCGTGAGCTCTCTGACATCATATGACCCGAAGACATGTATCCTCGGCTGCAATTCGGGCGGAAGCATCGAGCGAAGGCGAAATTCGACTATCTCCAGCTCCCTCGGATCGGTGGTGTCAACCCAGATGTCGATGTCCTTCCCGAACCCGCTTACGGCCACGCTGCCGACGGCACAGATGTAAGAGCTATCCAGATAAAATCCCTGATCCCAAAGCTTTAAGATGTCTTTCAGATAGACCCTCTCCTGCTCCTGAACGATTCCCAAAAGCTCGAGAGTTAGCCTATCAAGCTCATCCGTCGGTCGATGTTCAAGACCTCTTCGTTTCAGCTCCTTGATCACGTTGAGATGAGCGTTCACGATCGGCTCCTGAGTCGCTTCGGCGGGAAGCTCATTGAACCGTCGGTGAAGCTCAGCGTGAAGCATCAAAAGATCCTCATCGCTAAGCTTCTTCAGACTTTCAGGGTCTTCTGCCACTTCTATTTGAGCCGCCTCGAATACCACCTTCTTGATGAAGGTCTGAACCCCTTTCGGCAGCTTGTAGAGCTTTGGCTCATTGAAAGGAACGAACCATCTTATCGGATAGAAGAAAAGCGTCTCTTTGTCGTCCCACCAAAGTCTCCTCTCCTCATCGGTGATCTTATGCCGATCCTTCAGGGCGAGAAACTTCTCAAGGTCTATCTCCATTGGCTCATCGAGCTTGATCACACCGAAGGCTCGATTCGATGAGAGCAGAAAGAACGGTCCGAGATCTGAGAATTTGACGGACTTCACGATAGCCTTCTTCGTTCCGTTGTAGATCATCTGGCCGTGAGGCTCGACCAGGTAGATCCCTTGAGTCTCTCGCTCAGACACGATCCTCGGAAGCAACCTCTGCAAGAGCTCCAGCGAATATCTGGTCTGCATGTCCGGATGGAAGACGATCGCATCTCTTCTGATCAGCTCTCTGATAACGTCAAGGGCGAAATCCTCGAGAGCCTCGATATCTTCAAATTCCGTCTTACCGCCATGCTTCATCGTGGAGTATTTCGCCACCAAAAGCCGGAAATCATCCCTGAGCTGATCGTCTCTGAGTTTGCTCGGATCATAACCTTCCCGCCTAAATTCGCTGATCTCCTCGCCTCGAACCTCTCCAAGAGCTTTCTCAATGACCTCCGGCAGCCTTTCCCACCAGCTCTCCCAGTCCTCCCGACCATACCAGGTTTTACCCGCAACCACGATTCTCATCCTATCTTCAGCACCCAGATCAGCCATCGAGAAATATCCCTCATTTCGGGAGATCGCCCGGGCGACCTCATCGGCCTTCCCATCATTCGATGGATCTCGGAAACGGAAGACGATAAACGCCACCCTTTCGGGCGAGTGTCCCTCGCAGCTAGATCGGATCTCTATCCCGTCGATGGAATTCAGCCGCTCCAGCCATGCATCTTTGAGATGAACGTCGACAGGAATCCCTCGCCAAATCCGCTCCGGATCGCCCGACCGACCGGAGAGAGGAGGGTCGGGAAGCTCGCCGTAAACGGCAAGATAGGCGAACGTCGGAGCGTTCATCGTGAGTCTGCCTTCAGAGAGGGCTCCCTGAGTTTCAAACACGAACGTCCTCCCATCCCAGGCGAAATCATATGAAACACCGCTCTCGCCAAGGGTTTCCCTCGCTCTTTTCTCTCCCTTGCCCAGAAACTCTTCTCCGAAGTGAGTGAAAATCACTCGCTTGACGTTGAGGTCCTTAGCGAGCCTCAGGCTCGTCTTCATCGAAGCATGCCCGAATCTCTCGTCATCCCTCTTCCAAACGATGTCCCGCTCGATCGCGGATCCATCCGCGATCAGGATATCCAAGTGAGAAAGCTTATGACGATGCTTTTCGGGTATCTCGAGATAATCAGGGAAATAGCCGATTCGAAAGCCCTCGACCTCAATCAGATATCCGACCGCCGGAGCTCGGATGGAATGAACGACCGGTATCGCCTCGATCTTCCATGAATCGATGCGCCTCTCCTCTCCCGGCTTGAGCTCGATGAACTCCTTCACCGCCAGATCTTCATCCTCCTTCAGTCTCTCTATCACCTCAGCCGTCGCTATGATCGGAGCCTCGATCTCGCCTTTCAGGCCGCCGACGTGATCCGGATGGGCGTGAGTTAACGCTATGTAATCCGGCCTCAAAGCCTCAAGAGGAATCCTCTCGGTGTGGCCGTAATCGATCAGAAGCTTAAGATCATCCTCGATGAGGAGAGAGGCGTTCGACTCATACCGCTGTCGGCTGGTATCCACCTCGCCCTTCGTCCCGACGAAGATCAGTTTCATATCCTTCACCTCGGCCGATCGAGATAGAACTCATCCTTTGAAAACCTCAGCTTTCGTCCCTCACTCGTCACCACAACGATCTCATTATCATATTCCTTGAATCCGATGATTTTCTCCCATGGGATGGGAATTGGTTTCCTCTCCTTTCGCTTCCTCTTAGCCATCATATCACTCCTTCTCTTATAGGTCATTTATTGTCATTTCTCGTCACTTATAGTCATTTGTAGTCATTAATGACGGCGAAGCCGAATGACTTAATGACTATAAATGACGGTTGAGCTAAAGCACAACGCAACGAACGCAATAACGCAAAACCCGTTATGCGTTCGGATAAGGGATCACTTTCCACTCTTCCCTTCGTATCTCCTCCCTCCAGTTCTCGCCGAAATACATCCTGAAGTAGAAGATCCAAAGGTCTTTAGCCGATGCAAATGTAGGCGGATTGACCAACTGGTCGGAGATCTCCCGATATCCCCTGAGGGTCAACGGCTCAAGGACATAGTCGAAATCGGATCGAAACCTCCATTCTCCGAGATCCTTCTCGATCCGAAAAATCCTGATTCGCATCGTATCATACCAACTGATGAAACCCTTCTCGATGATCGGGCAGACCGCTATCGGCGGAACCGGAGCCTGAGTATAGACCCTGAAGACTCCTAAGTAACGACCTTCCCTCATCTGAACGCCTCCTTGAAGTCTTCCCAGGGCTCAAACTCCCTGATGACTTGGGAGATGGGCCTGCTGCCGACCCTCTTGATTCCAGCATTCTTTAGAAGCTCCTCCATTCTCTTCCTCCCTCCCTTACGGACGAGGATAAACCGAAGCTGACTCGCCGGAACCCTGTTACGGATCATGATCTCATTCCCCGGCCACCAGTTACGATTCAGAATCTCGATCGTCTTGGCAACCGAGGACCGCTTGAAGAAGAGCTCCTCCCTAGTCGTCCCGAACTTATCCGAGGGATAGATCCACCAATCTGTCCGCTCCAGCGGTTTCAGATCATACACGAGATAAACCGAATACCTCGGCTTTCCCCATCTATCCGAGGTTCCCGAAGTGATGATCCTGAAGAAGACGTGATCGGCGCCGCCGGAACGTAGATCAGCCTTGGGAGACTTTCCGGTCATCGGCAATCCTCTCTTCAGCCTTTCAAAGGTGGAAAGGAAGTCGTTTTGGATGATCGACACGACGTCTTCGGGATTCGACAGCTCATGGGAAATCGCGATCGCTCCCTTCTCTCTAAGCTCGGCTTCCCTTCCTTTCAGAATGAAGGTCCGATATCCCTTTAGATCCATCAGTTCCATCCTGCTCAGCTTCTCCTTCAGCTCGGGACTACGGTCGAAATGTTCCCTGAGCTTCTTCATCGAGATCTTCGAGGGATGATATCCCTTCAGCTTCCGCCATCCTTCCGGGTCTTCCTGCCACAGCAGCTTCAGCATCTTGGCCTTCTCCAGATCTCTTCCGGTTGGTGCCTTCAGGAGATCGGGAAGATTGAACTCCTTAGAGACCTCCTTGAGAGCTCGCTCGGCATCTCGAAGCCCTCCTCTAACCCTCAGTCTCACGAATCCATCCAGAGCTCTAGAGTCCGCTGAAAAGAACCTCTCGCCCTCAAACTCCAGCGGCTCACCTATCGGGATCTCCAGCCGATAGTAATCGGTCTCCTTTACAAATGAAGGGATGGAGAAGAGATCCTCTCCATCAGCTCGAATATACCGCCCGCCTTTCTTCTGGAAAGGCTCAAACCTCATCGTCCCGAGATGAAACCCTCTCTCCTCCAGTTTGGTGATCGACGTCTTTCTCAGCTCATTGCAGATCCTGGAATAATGCTCCCTCGATATCTTGAAGTTGGCCTCGATGAATTCTCCTTCAGGATCTTCCTTCCTGAGAAGCTGCATCCTGAATCCCTCAAGGGCCG
>CAZHVH010000235.1:0-5618 GCA_964535855.1 uncultured bacterium | reverse complement strand
GCTATCGAGGTGGTCATCGCTCCTCTCATGCCGAAGTTGCTCGTAAGCTCCCAGGATCTCCCCCTGGAGTTCGTGAATATCAGCTTTATCGCCGATGTGTATTTCTCCTTCTTCCTCCCCATTATCACTCCGAGCCTCAGGAGGAGAGCCCTATCACCGACGTTTTGAAGGAGGACCCAGAACTCCGGCGGTTTGTATGTCTTGGGGAGCAGCGCCGCCAGACCGAGCCTTACTCCGTCCTTCGCCTCTCCCCAGGCATAAGAGCATGTCGGATATCTGATTATCCTGCCATCCACCACTCCGCCCCTCTGGAGGGCACATCCCAGCATCACAAACGCTATCAGCAGTGATATCGGATGTATCCACCTCACAGCAGGTCATCTCCCCTTAATCTCGATCGTCTCGACCGGGCTGGCGGCTCGGATTTCGGGATTATACATGACCGTTACCTTCACGGGAGGCAGCATGAACTTCCCCGGAGTTACGGCTCGAACCACATATACGTAATGCGTCTCACCGGTACGCAGCGTCCCGAAGGCCTGTATCCGTTCGTCCCTGTAATCCACATATTCCGGTGTAAATTTTCTCCCCTTTACGGATAACCTCCTGTCGGCGGTGCCCGGAAGACGCGGGTTTTCCACCTCAAATCCCGCCGGCAGGAAGTCCTCTATGGCGACGTTATGGAGATCCCCACGCCTGTTCGTGACGGTGACCTCCACGAAATAGATCTCCCCCTGTCTGAAGGTCTGAGGAGGTTGACCTATCTCGTCCAGGATGCGCTTTTGCACGCTGATCCCGTTTTCACTTACGGCCTGATATGTGGCGTTCAGGCGGAATCCCACGTTTTCCACCACGGCATATAGTATCCCATCGCTCCGTAGCTTCAGGGTCAGCTCCTTCAGCTGGGATGCCGATCGCAGGAACCAGATCAACCCCCTATCGGTTTTGATCGGCTTCTCCGTCTTCCCGTTCACCAGAAGGGTTGCCGTGTAATTTCGCGCATAGGCCGCGTTTTGAATCCGCATCCCCAGAGCGAGCATAGACCATGCCAGCTCCTGAGTGGAATAGTAATAGCTCTTCCTACGAAGCTGCTCCATCAATAAGGAGGTATCAGGTTCGTTCTCTGCCGCCCCGGGATGTATCAGCTCCCGCATGTAAAGCCTGACGGCGCGTTCCCTCAGGGAGGAGTAGAAGTTCCCACTCAGAGATCGCTTCCCCCTCGGCCTGTATTCCCCGATGGCCTCGTTCAGGACCTCCTCTGCTGAGTAAGGTCTCCCACCGAGGAAGAGGGCTCCCGCTAAGAAGAGCTCATCCTCAGAACACAGCCTCCCACGGTTCATCATCATGATCTCGTCCAGATCGGATGGCTGAAGCCGGCCGCCGCGGGCGAGGACGAAGTATCCGAAGGGGTCCGATCGTGCGTATCGCTCGATGTAATCCAACGCCATGTTGATGGCCGTCCCGGGGACAGGATATCCGGCCTCCTTTGCCTCCAGGAGGACGAAGGTGGCATATACGGAGGCCCATTGAGCGGGTTCCCTGCCGCCCGGCCAGAAGGCGAAGCCTCCGCTCGGCGTCTGCATGGAGATCAGGCGGGCGATCCCTGATCTGACCTTGTTTTCAAGCTCTCCCTTTTCGATGAGCTCAGGCTCGATCATCTCAAGAAGTGGTTTCATCCTTATCATCGGCAGAAGAGAGGAGGAGGTCTGCTCGACGCAGCCGTAGGGATATCGTATGAGGTATTTCAGATGATTCAAAAGCGGCAGGCCCGGTATCGGCGTCAACATGATCCTCGTTTTCTGATATCGCGGCATCCAGCCGGTCACTTGAGGCAGCAGATTCGTCGTACCAGCTTTGAGCTGAAGATATCGAACATCGGTCTCATACGGCCTATTCGGGATGACGGGGATCTGCAGTGTGTCGTGGAATCGATCTTCCCCCCAATCGGCATCGATCGACACCTCAAGCACGCCCGATAGCTTCTTCACCTCAAGCGGAACCCATACCACCTGTGATCCCTTCGGCTTAAGGCTAAGCTGTTCCGGCACCTCCCCTATCTCCTGGCCGTCCGCTTCGACGCTTAGTTTTACGCTTTGCTCGGTCTCGGTCGTGTTCTTCAGAGAGATGGGGAATCGGATGCGATCGCTGCTATACAGGAACCTGGGCGGCGTCGCCAGAACAACCACCTCCGTTGTGACGGTCACCCATTTCGAGGCCGATCCCATCCGCATCTCGTCCACGGCGGAGACCATCACCCTCAGCTTGCCGAGGTATTGAGGCAGGGGGAAGCGAACGCGGACTTCACCCTTATCATTGCTCTCCACGATCCCGCTCCAGTAGGAGACCAGCTTCATAAGTGAGGGCATCTCCATCCCCATCGCCGCTGCTGCCCCCTCGCCTCCTCCGGTTTTGCGCATCATCCCCTTGTTGACTATCCATCCCAGCGTTTCGGCCGTGCCTATACCGAGGGCCTGATCCCGCAGGATCCCCTCATACACGTCCGGCGATTGAAACCTCGTGATCTGCAGGATCCCCTCGTCCACTATGGCGACGGTGGCCTTATATCGGCCCTCCCCGCGGATGAGCACGTTCAGATCCCTCCCCGGCCGTATTCGGTCGGGAACCACCACCTCCAGCGGAAGCTTGAGTCTCGCCGATCGAACCCTGAGCCTTTTAACCCCAAAGGCCCTGCGTACAAGGTACCGCCGATCGGTTCGGATTAGGAGGGCGGAGACGTAGACGGAGGTGACGCCCTGGGGGACGATGAAGGAGAAGCTGGAGATCTCCCCCGCGGCGTTTTGCCACTCATACTTCATAACCTCATCCAGCTCCACGCTCCAGAGTATCCTCCCCTCAAACGGCAGCAACGCCTGGGCCTTAACCACGTCGCCGTAATCCGCCGTCTCCCTGTCCAGCCGGATCTCCAGTATCTCCGGCGGCTCGGGCCTCTCCTTCCCGTGCCATTCCCAACCTCTCACCATCAGCTCGCTCACCGAATCGCCCTCAGGGCTTCTCACCTCAACGAGGTAATCCATCCAGTAGGCTCTTGGAAGCACGCTCAGCTCGAACCGCCCATCCTTCACCTGAACCTCGCCCTTGCTCCCTGTGGGATATCTGCGTCGGCTGTACTCCCATGAGAATCTATTGCGCCGTGGATCCCATACTCGGACGTAGTCATAGCGCACTTCATACAACTGATATCTCAGGACGGTGATGTCCCTTCTGATCGTCCCGTCGGGGTTGAGGATGATCCCCTTCACGGTGACGGGTTTTCCAGGCTCGACGCGGGTCGTATCCGATTTCAGCCCGATGTAGTAGGGGAAGGGATGGACTTTGACGTTCGTCCAGCCGCGGCTGACCCGCCCGCTTCCGGACTCCTCCACCTCAACTGAAATCCTGAGGTTGATCTGGTTGTAGAACCTGGACCAGTCCTTGATGTCACACATGACTTCGGCATATCCCTTTGAATCGAGCGCTCCTTTATCGGAGTATTCCACACGAGGGGGTTCCCCTCTGTATCTGCGCAGCTTGCCGAAGCGATAGCCCGGGAACTTTTTGGCGTGAAACGTCCCTTCGGTCGCCACACAATGGAGCCTGTAGCCCTCTTTCGCCGCCGGCGCGCCGAAGAGATAGTCGGCCTGGATACGAACCCATATCGGCTCGCCCGCCCGATACTCCCCCTTGTCCGTGCTCACCTCCACCTTCATCCTCTCAGGCACGAAGGTCTCGACGAAGATGTTGCCATATGCCACCGGCTTTTCGGCAACTTTGACGTTAAAGGAGTAGTTCCCTGTGGGAGCGGTGGCGGGAAGGGCGAGTTGAAACTCCGCAAACCCCGTCTCGTCCGTCGTCTGAACGAGATCCGCCAGGTGTTTGCCGCGGGGATCGCGAACGGAGACCACCACCGGCAGGGAGATACCCCGGAACGTGCTCTCCTGTCGCAACAAAACGGCGAAGTGGATCGTCTCACCGGGGCGGTACAGGTTTCGCTCCGGATAGAAGTAAGCCCTGTAGTTCGCCCCCGTCGGCCGGAACCCGGAGACGGAGAACGGTTCGAGCGAGATCTCGCTCGACGAGAAGGCCAGATAGGTGAAATCCCCTCCCTGCCGCGCCGTTATCAGGGATGGCCGGCGATCACGTATCGGCTCAAAGGGGATCTCGCAGAACCCCTCGCCGTTCGTCATCCCCGTCCCCATCAGCACGTTCTTTTGGCTGTAGAGGTTGACCTGAACCCTGGGGAGCGGTTTGGCGGTGGTCGCATCTACGGCCCAGACCCACACCTTATCCTTCGATCTCTTGGCTATCAACGCCATATCGGTGATGATCACTATGGCCGAATCGGAGGTCTGACGCCACTCATAATACCTCCCCCGTCTCCTCTCCCTCTCGGGGATAACGCGGCTGACGTAGATCCGGTAGACGCCGGGCTCGGATGTGTCTATCAGATCGCTGAGCTCCAGCCATATCAGCTTGATCTCCCCCTTAGCCACCTCGACATCGATTTTCCTATCCTGTACCACCAGCTCGGCGTATCGAGTCAAATACTCCTCCATGTTCGGCGATGCCCATACGATGTTCTCAGGTGGCAGACGCCAGATGGTGACGGAGATCTCTGAGACGGATCTGAGCCGCAGCGGCAGCTTAAGGCCGAGGTTCCTCCCCAGGTATCGTCCCCTCACGGCGAACTGAACCTGAGGCGAGGGCGCCGGTATCTTCACCTTCGTCACGAAATCCCGCCTTAACGTCGCCCCCTCAGCCGACAACCCCGCCCTGATCGTAAGCTCATAGGTCTGCTCGGGCAGGAAGGAACCGATCAGCCTGAATCCGTGGGGATGATACTCGACCTCCACCTTGACGGGCGGCTGAAGGTCCACATATCGTTCGACGTTCCTCTCAAGCTTTACTTCCGCGGCGCCCTGAACGTTGCAGATCACGTTGATCGCATATCCCGTCCCGCTCTCCTCCGCCGTGACGCGGGAGATGTATAGCTCGCGTTCGGGGACGGCCAGCTTCAGGACGATATCCCTCTCAAGCTTCACGCCGGGGATGGCGGATGAGAAACCCTTTTTGACGACGATCCGATAGACCTTATCGCCCGTGTTCTTGAAGGAAAGTGTGAAACCCGTCATATCCCTTCCGCGGCGGAGCCCGGTGATCTGAACCGGCTCGCCCGATTCGGTGGTCACGGAGATCAGATCCTCAGCGCCGATCCATCGGATCGGAAGGTTCCATTTCACCTGCGCCGACAGCTCCGGCCCCGACCAGTTGAGCAGATATGCGCTGAGAACCTCGAAGCCCGGTGTGGAGAAGTAGAAGGATTTCGGCTTCACCTTGACGATCTTATCCTCGGAGATCGGTATGGCTTTGATCTGAAAATCGTATCGCCTCCCCGGCATCAGAGGACGTTGAAACCGATAGGCGAAGTTGCTCTGCGAAAGCCAGACCACCCTGCCCGGAGCGTCGGGGTTGAATCGGATGCATCTCTCGACAACGGAAGGCGGGACCTCCCGGCCGACTTCGACGGGGACGCCCTTGGTGGAGGAGACGCGGAAGACGACCTCCGTCGGCATCCGATTGATCAGTTTTCCTGTGGGCTGGGCCCAGATGATGGGTTCCTC
>CAZHVH010000234.1:0-5655 GCA_964535855.1 uncultured bacterium | reverse complement strand
TCAGTCAATAGTGGGATCGGCGATTGAAATCTTCATTTCCCCCTTAGGTTTTCATTCCTCTTTGACTTGTCCCATTCTCCTCTTCAGCTCTTCATCCTTTAGGTAAGCCTCGCTGAAGGAGATGCCATATCTCATCTCAAACTCCTCCTTAACTCTCTTCTGCTCCGCTATTAGCTCATCGATAATGGATGAGATCTCATCATGTCTCCTTTTCAGACCGTCGAACTCCCTCTTCAACGCATCTATCTCCTCCCTCGTTCCTGCCTCCTTCATATCGTGAAGTATGATCTCCTCCATCCTTCGGTTGATCTTGAAGTTCTCCCTCAGAAGGGGGGATAGTTGAGCTTCTATAGCCATATATGCCTTACGAGCTTCTTTATAAGCGATCAACATCTCATCCGTTTCATCTTGTCTCTCCAATAGTTTCTCCTTATCTTCGGGTTGCTCCAATAGATCTTCGGGTTGATAGGACGACGAGATTTCCTCTGGTTTCCGTTTCTCAAGATTTTCCAGCCCTCGAGCTTCCCCCTCATCCTTCACCTCCATATCCAGTAGGGCGTTAAACTCCTCGAATGTGAGTTCATCTTCCTCCCGGCTGATAGGAGAGCCCTTTCCTCCCGTCGATGTCGCCTTTAAGGGTTGGGATTCTGAAACGGAGTTTCCCACCTTTAACTCACTTGATGGCCTACTCCCCCAGTATCTTAGGAGTATGATTACGATAACCACTGCTACGGTTATCATTAAGATGCTCAAAGCCTTCCGCATTTTATTTAACCTCCTTCAGTCCCATAGCTACATTCCCTAACGTTACCATCTTATTGATTTCTCCTCTATGATTCTGTTCAGCGAATCTTCCCCTTTCATTTCTTCCTCACTTATCGAACTTTGGACGTTCAGCATTTCAGTTTCTCCGTGGACTGTCCCTTCGGTTGAAATGACAAAGCACCGTCTATACGAACGGCTGAAGGCCAAAAAGAGCCTCTGGCCGTCGGGCGATAGGACGATCCGGCGAATCTGCCCCTCAAGCGCTTCGCTCGAAATCGGCGAGAAGATCTCCTCCCTGCCGTCCAGGGAGATGATTCCGATCCTTTTCCTACTTATCGTTACCAGCCCTCCTCCATCGGGCATCCACCGCCTGTGGGCTGAGCTTTGAACCCCCCCGAATCCCTGCCAACCACTTATCGAGCAAAGTGATCTCCTTTTACCGTCCGCAACGGATATAACCCATATCGCTCCTGGAGTTTCGTAGCTCAGAAGTTTTCCGTCCGGGGACCATTCGAGGTTGTTCGCGTATCTGACGGAAGCCAGCCGAGTGATCCGGCCATCTTTAAGCGAAAACAGACATATGTCCATCCCATCGTTTGAGGATTTGGTAAAGGCGATTTGCGTTCCATCTGGAGACCATACATGCTCGAGAACCTTATCTTCAATGATCCTTTCCGACCCCGCCTTCAGGTCTACAAGATGGATAGCTCCTCCGAATCTGCTTTTTTCCCAGGAGTTAACGCCGATAAAGGAGATGAACCTCTCATCGGGTGACCAGAGCATAGACGAGGCGATGAGCTCCTTCAAGATGATGATCTCCCGTACCGCTCCGTCGGCGAGTGAGAGGATGTAAAGCTTCTTATGTGATTTGAAGGCGATCTGCCGTCCATCAGGGGATAGGACGGCCTCGCCGATATCCTTAGGACTCATGATTTCCTCCAACACCCCATCAGGGACGGAGATGAAACAGGGCGTATAGGATGGTCCTCCATATGGCAGGAAGAGCCTTCGACCATCGGGTGTCCAGGAGGCGTTCCAAATGACGAAATCGGGGGGGTTTTGAGTGAATCGGGCGATTCTGCCTTTACCCCGCTGGTAAACCTCAAAGACCTCCTCGCGGCTTATCTCCCCAAACAGAAGTCTATCTCCTCCCGCCGATAAAAGATGGATCGTCGCCTCATTCGGGACCTCATATAGCAGGATCGGCTTCCCGCTCATGCCTCTCTCTTCAGATATGGGAACCTTAACCAGGCCCCGTTTTGTTCCGATCTGCCCCTGGCAGATGATAAACCTCCCATCCGATGACCAAAACGGTCTTCCCTTCGCCCCTTCCAGGGTGACAGTTTTCTCATCGGAGAGGGATTTCACGCGGATTTCGCTCCGAGATTTCCTCCCCTCCTGCCTGATGGAGAGAAAGGCTATTTTCCTCCCGTCGGGCGACCAGGCGGGGTTTATGTTATCTCCTTCATCCGCCACAAGCTGACGGACCTCCCCGCTATCGAGTGAGACGATGTAGAGTCCAGCCTTACCATCGATCGTGGAGACGAAAGCGATCCGCTTGCTATCAGGAGACCAGCTCAATCCAGGGGAGTGTAGAAATCCACCCTGTCTTTTCAAATTCACCTCGGCTATCTTACGGAACCTCCCCCCTTCAGATGGGATAACGCACAAAGCCATATCGCTTCCCCTGTCCCTATTGCGGTAGAATGCGATCCATTTCCCGTCGGGCGACCAGGTTAAGCTGCAGTATTTCACGCTCAACCCTGGCTCTTTCAACAGAAGGGTTGAAGGGAAAGGGCCTTTCTTGCTCTTGGGGCGGACCGGGAAAAGCCGGATCTGGTGGCGCCCGAGCCGGTCTTGGGCGAGATACACGATCTGTCTTCCGTCCGGCGAGATACCTGCCTCGATGACTCCCGCCGCAGTGGAGAGATCCGGCGGCATATGGATGGGCCGGCACTCGCGATCGGGTTTCCTCGATTGAGCTAAAGCCTTACGGTTTTTGAATGGAGCCGATCGAATTCCGCCCGAGCTTCGGAAAGGCTTTGACGGAGGCTGCGTCCTTATCAGGTAGACATCATATCCGCCGGCTCCCAAGGAGTTCGTGGTTCCCACGACGATAAACCCTCCGTCCGGTAGCTGTTGAACGGAGCCGCCGTAGTCCTCCCCTTCACCCCCAAAGGTCTTCTGCCACTCCAGGTTCCCCTCCCCATCCGTCTTTATCAGATAAACGTCCGCTTTGCCCGATCCGAAGGATTCCGTCTCACCCACGATAACGTATCCTCCGTCCGATGTCCGACAGACCGATTTGCCGTAATCCTTCCCTTTACCTCCGAAGGTTCTCTGCCATACCAGATTTCCCTCGCCGTCCGTTTTTATCAGATAGATGTCGGTCTCACCAGCGCCGAGAGATCTCGTATATCCGGCGATGATATATCCCCCATCGGGCGTCTGGAGGACGGAATTTCCTCCGTCATCCCTTCTGCCCCCGAAACTCTTCTGCCATACCAGGTTCCCCTCCCCATCCGTTTTTATCAGATAGACATCCTCCTTACCGAAGCTGAGGAACTTCGAGAACGATCTCGTCACCCCCACGATGATGAAACCGCCGTCGGACGTCTGTTGAACAGAGGTTCCCCAGTCGAGGTCATCGCCTCCGAAGGCCCTCCACCATAGCTTGTTCCCCTTATCATCCGTCTTAACCAGATAGACCTGTATGTCAGAACCGGATTCTAAAAGACCTGTGATGACATATCCGCCGTCGGACGTCTGTTGAACTGAAGTGCCTACACTTCGGCTTTTAAACGTCTTCTCCCACTCCAGTTTCCCCTCACTATCTGTCTTCACCAGATAGAGGCTTCTCCGATGGGAACCGGCGATATTTCTTCCTCCAGCAATGATAAAGCCGCCATCGGACGTTTGTTGGATCGAATCCCCCCAAGTTGTATCGCTGGATGTTATGTTTCCCCCAAAGGTCCTCTGCCATATCACTTCCCCTTTATCGTTAACCTTTATCAGCCAAGCGT
The DNA here is from genome assembly GCA_964535855.1 of uncultured bacterium. Taxonomy (GTDB): domain Bacteria; phylum Poribacteria; class WGA-4E; order B28-G17; family B28-G17; genus JAGGXZ01. The sequence continues at coordinate 1,867 of CAZHVH010000234.1, read as the reverse complement.
TTTGTCTCAGGATGATCTTCATTCCGGGCTTTACAATTTCAGGATGTGTGCTTCCCACGATAGCGAACCCTCCATCCGATGTGCGCACGATCGAGCTACCTCCGTCCTCTTCTTTTCCGCCGAAGGTTTTCTCGAAGGCAGCTTCAGGTCCGTCCCATCGATGTATAAGCTCCTCTTCCGGCTCAGATGCACCTGTCAGCCTGAAAGTTGAAATTCCTGTTAAGCTGAGGATGATGAACGAAACCAGAGCCATCCTCAAGCTCCATGAAAGGCTCAACCTTATCCTTCTCCTCACGTCCATTATCATCTCGACCCTCCTTTTAAGCCTTTTCACGCCTCCAGAGGCTGAAAACGGGAAGGCGATCTGAGGGCCAGACCTGCCCTCAACCGCCCTGACCAGACATCGGGCGTAATCCCCTCTCCTACCAGTTAATCTCACCACCCATTCGTCGCTCAACTGCTCACACGCTTCTGTCATTCGCCTCAGAGCATATAGATACAGCGGATGGAAGAAGAAGATACAGGAGAGAATTCCACAGATCAGATTCAAAAGGTAATCATACCGCCTGATATGCCCAAGCTCGTGGATCAATACCATTTCAATCATTTTATAGGGCTTATCGAGATACCGACTTGGAAGGACGATCCTGGGACGGAAAACCCCGTATGAGAAAGGAGAGGGGACACATTCCGCCGATAGAAGCTCAACCCTCCTCCTGATCGACATGATCTTTCCGAGTCCTTTCAGCCTCACAAGCGACTTTTCATCCATCACACGGTTAAGCCTTCCGGAGAGTCTGTGGACGGTGATGATTCGCCTCGTGAGCCTCACAAACATCAGGAAACACCCTGCTGTCCAAACGCTCAGGAGGATCGTCCGATACGGAACCTCTCGGGCTCTGCCCTGAGGGGCGGTAGAAGGTGAGACGGATGGGCTAACTTGCTCAGGTTTTATGCCCTCCGTATCCTCATCGTAGCTTTTGCTTTCGCCAGATGAAGGGGATGAAAGGGAAAGGGATAGATGGATGCTTTTGCTTTCGGGTTTCGGTTTATCAACCTTGGTGATAGAAGGAAGTGGATTGCTCTGATGTGATAACGGGATATTGACGTTTGGAATGAGGTGGTCCAAGAGAAGAAAGGAGAGTGGGCTGAGCACCACGAGCAACCAAAGCCTATGTCTTATGAGGGGAGATCGTATTCGCAGGATGCCGATCACCGTCAGAACTAAGAGACAAAGCAATCCAATCTGTAAGCTCAAGTTCGCCAGCACATCCATCTCAGTCCCCTCCCTTCAGCTCCTCCTCTCTCTCCCTTATCAGCCTTTTGATCGCCTCCAGGCTATCCCTGTCCATCGGGACGAATTCGACGAGCGTTGAGACCAGCATCTCGGGCGATCCGTCAAACACCTTCTCAAGCAGATCCGTGAGCATCCCCCTGGAGACGTCCTCCCATTTGATCAATGGCCTGTAGACGTAGGTCCTTCCCGAAGCCCTGTGGGTGACGTAGCCCTTCTTCTCCATATTGCTCATGAGGGTTGCGATAGTTGTATAGGCGAGACGTTTTCGACCTTTTGAGAGGGCTTTTTGGACATCAGCAACAGTTGCCTCTCCATTCTTCCACAGCACCTTCATGGCCTGTAGTTCACGTTTATACAGCATAACCTTCCGTCTTCTCGGCATTTTCCATCCTCCAATTTCTATCATATTAGATCTATTGCATTAGAATTATACACGATTTCATAGGGGATGTCAAGGACGCGGACGGTTACGGGTGCATAAGAAATTCGCTCATATTATCGCTGAGTGTAGCAGGGATTTTTAAAGCTACCGTCCGCCGCTTATAGGTCATTTATTGTCATTTGTCGTCA
>CAZHVH010000233.1:0-5656 GCA_964535855.1 uncultured bacterium | reverse complement strand
CAGGGTGGAATCCGAGCTCGGACTTGGGACGAGGTTCATCATAACGCTTCCAGTTGAAAGAAAAATGGATGTGAGAGAGGGCGGATAGTGGAAAGCTACATATCGAGCGAGGCGGCCACCATCTGAGACCTGCCCAGCTCATCGTGGGAGGTGAAGGCGTAATCCACCCTTATTGAGGTGGCTTTAAGCGGAATTCTAAATCCCGCCCCGAAGGTGGGACGTTTCCTGTATAGCCCACACCTCAGCGATAGTATCCGTAGGATCGAAAGCTCCGCTCCAACCCATATCTCCCTCTCGTCCGACCGATAATCGGCGTTGATCAAGAGGGAGGTGATCGATCGCATCCTTATCATGCCGGCTACTCCGACCGTATAGCTCAACGGCCTTGAGAAGCTGGCCCTGGAGGGGGTATCCCACCGCACATGGGTTCCCAGATCGCGAAGGACAAAGGCTAACCTCATCTCACCGCCCACTTTATCGTCGTCTCTCGACCAGAGCCTGTGTGATAGTCCTAGATCCACGCCCCATCCCGTCCCCATGTTGGCGTAGACCTTCTGCTGGAGCAATTTCAGGGATATGCCGGCCGATAGGCGCGATGTGATTCCGATCCCATAGGAGATGAAGAAAGCGTCGTCGTGGCTGTCGAAGCTGCCGGATATGATCGGCAGATCTATGTACATCTCCCCTGGATCTTTTATGCCATTGCCGTTTTTGTCCTGGAAATCCCCTTTCTTCCCGTTGCCGTTGACGTCTATGAAATCCTCACCCGTTATGGGGATATCCTCCACGCCGACCCTCATCCAGCCGAGACCCACGGTCCCGATTCCCTCTACCCTTTGGGCGTATGCGATGAAATTGTATTTCACCAATCCTGCTCGGAAGGAGCCGAACAGATCCGAGTATGCGGTGGAGAGGGAGTATTTGGAGATGCTTGAGAGCTCGGCCGGGTTCCAAAAAGGGGCCGATGCGTCGTCGGCATAGCATGAAAGGGCGTTGCCGAGGCCAAGGGCCCTGGCGCTGACGGAATAGCTGAGGGCGTCGAAGGTGTACTCCCCCTGATCGGCGAAACCGATAGTTGCCGATATGAGGAGGAAAATCATCCCGAATATAACTTCCGTTTTCATCTCGGCCATCCTCATAACCTCTCTGGCGTTTCGTCCTTTGCCCTCAATCCAATTCTATCACACCTGGGAGAGCTTTTACAAGATCGCCCATCGTCGAGTGTCCGCTGTCTATCGTTTTAACACCCGCCTATTCCCCCACCTGTGATATCTCCTGTGCTCGGTATCGGGAGATCATCCCGGAGCGAAGTCGTATGTGAAAGTCTGGAATATCACGCTTATGGCGCTCCAGAAGGCCCCGACGCAGAACTCACCGAGGATCACTCCGAAGAAGAAGTACTTCGCCTTGTTATGTGCCGTTATGCCGCCGTATTTTAAGACGACCCATTTAACGACGGTGGCGATGACCAGACATGACCAGAAATATTCGACGCCGAAGTTCATCGACAGGGCATACCCCGCCGGATGGAGCGGCCACCACATGAAGCGCATCCTCATGAACATGAGGAAGAAGGTGGCGCCTATACCGACGAGCATGGCGGTCATGGCGGCATAATCCGGCCCCCTCGGATATGCGAGCTGATTGGCGAGCCAGTTGTACTGTCCCCAGATGTGTCCCACGGAAGGTCCTCCGTCCCCGCCCAGTCTGTACTCCTCACTCACCAGGGCCCAAAAGGAGGAGACGACGCCGAGAGCCATCGCGAGGATCATAGCCAGGACGAGCCTCTTGGGGCTCATGTTCGCCCTTTCGGCGAGCTTAAAGCCCTCCAGCTGATGCGGCATGATGCTGTTACGATATCCTCTGCCTGATAGACCCCAGAACAACACCATCGGCACGAGGTTGTTCGGCCCTACCTTTCGCGTGCCGAAGAAGTTGACGAGCAGCTGTGGCGAGTTCATCATTCCCGCCATCTCATGGGCCGGCGGGCCGAGCTCCGCCCTCATGCGGGTTATGGCAACGGAGATGATGTAGAGGATCACGAAGTAGAGAACCGTCATACTCAGACTCATGCCAGCTCTCAGACAGAACCACATGATATAGGCCGAGGCCAGGACGATCAGGATCACCGCTGTCCTATACCTTATGGGCTCATCCGAATCGTCAAGGGAGGTTCTCATACCCAGAACCTTCTTGGTCACCTCCTTCAGATGGCCTCTGGTGACCCAGATCGCCAAAGCGAAAAGGCCGAAAAAGGCCCCTGCGGACTGTTCCGATAGATACGGAAACCTCGAACCGGTCCGGCCTATGGCTGCGCCGAATACCAGCAGAAGTTTCTTGAAGAGGAAGAAGAACCATATTGAAAAGGAAAGATCCAAAGGCAGAAGGAACCCGAGTCCTATCAGAAATGGATAGAGAGGCAGGGGCAGCCAACCTATGGCGTTCCAGGGTTTGGTGGTGAAATATTGACCCAGATTCCGATAGTTATGCCTGACCGGTATCCTAGGCACCTGAGGGAAGAAATGATTTAATCCGTTGAGTATATCTATGAACGCCGCAAGTGCGAAACCTATCCAGAGTATCCTGTTTCTGAAAAAGGTGCTTGTGCCTCCACCTTCCGTGATGGCGAGGGGCAGTTGGATGATCGGATAAGCCAGCTTTTCGTGCTCGGTCCACTGTTTGCGCACGATCACGTTGAGGCAGAGCATGACTATCCCGACGGCGGTGAGGAAGGATGTGAACCACAGGGCAGGTCCGGCCCACGCCTCTATGATCTCACGCCTGTAGAAGGTGCTCTCCCCCTCGTAGAACCCCCTGATTATCTCCCTATCCGAGACGACCAGCCATTTGGGCATGTATGGGAACATCAGCTCCGCCCATTCGTTTTCCGGCGTGGCATACCAGAAGGCATGGGGGATAGCGGGTATGGTTAATTGCAGAAAGTCATGGCCCGCCAGAGCCTCGGCCATGCAAAGCATCACGTATACGGTTATGATCTCACCCTGGCTCAACGCTGCCTTCGGATAGATCTTCTTGATGGCGAGGTTGAAGGCGATGATGACGAAGATGATGAACACCACACCCCACATCAGGGAGATCGATGTGGGATGGTTCGTATGCCATAGACATTCGACTTCCAGAACCCAGAAACAGGCCGGAGGGATGAGCAGAAGCCCGAGCAAAATGGCTCGCCAGGTTACCCCTGTCTCCTTTCGCCTCCCCTTCATACTTATCTCCGGAGGAAATTTGCCGATATTATATCATGAAGGAATCCCGGTTGACAACCAAGGGGGCTTATGTGATAATACAGGCCGAGCTGTGAAATCATCGCTTGGAGGTTGAGATGAAGGAGATAAAGGTCGGGATAGTTGGGGTGGGCGGTATCGCTCAGGGCGCTCACATACCCAACTATCAGAAAGTTCCTGGAGTGAAGATCTACGCCGTCTGCGATATAGTCGAGGAAAGGGCCAAAGAGGCCGCCAAGAGATACGACGCCCGCTACTGGTTCACCGATTACGAGAAGATGATGGAATTGGACGAGCTGGATGCGGTGAGCGTCTGCACCCCCAATAAATTCCACAAGGGCCCCACCGTCGCCGCGTTAAACGCCGGCAAGCACGTGCTCTGTGAGAAACCCATGGCGGCGAGCGCTGAAGAGGGCAAGGAGATGCTTCAAGCCGCCAAGAAAGCGAAGAAGATCCTGATGATCGGTCTCAACAATCGATTCCGCGGCGAGGCTCAGATGTTGAAGAGGTTCATCGAGCAGGGCGATCTCGGCGAGATATACTTCGCAAGGGCTTTTGCCACCAGAAGAAGGGGAATACCAAGCTGGGGAGCTTTCGTCCGCAAGGATATGTCCGGCGGCGGGCCGATGTATGATATAGGCGTGCACATACTCGATCTAACCGTTTGGCTCATGGGATGTCCCAAGGCGAAGGGGGTCTACGGTGTGACGTATACGAAGTTCGGGAATCGCGGCGACGTGGCCACAGGTGGATGGGGAATGTGGGATTGGAAGCGATTTGATGTCGAGGACTTCGCCGCAGCCTTCGTCAAATTCGAAAACGGTGCCTCCCTGTATCTAGAGGCCTCATGGGCGGCCAACATAGAGGGAGATGAGTTCAACAGTATCTTGATGGGCGATAAGGCCGGCGCCAGACTCTTCCCCCTCCAAATCTACGGCGAGGCGCGCGGAAACCTCGTCAATATCTCCCCGGCTCATGTGCCGAACGTTAACTCCCATGAGGAGGAAATCAGACGGTTCATACAGGCTATACGTGAAGGCGGCCCATCCCCTATCCCGCCCGAGGAAGCGCTTAACGTCCAGAAGATCCTAGACGCCGTTTACAAATCCTCCGAAACCGGAAGACAAGTCCGAATCAGATAGATAATCCATTTGGCATGAATTTTGATACTATCAAAGATGGAAGCGGCGGGGTTGTTCTCCAAAGCAGCCCCGTCGAATCCCAAATCTCCTCTGAGGAGATGTGCTCAGGAGGTTTGAATGTGGACATGAAAGTATACACCTTGGTGTTGACCTTTATGCTAACATGGTGGGCGGTCGGATTAAACGCCCAGGCTTCATGGGAGAAAGTGGAGACCGGAGAGAAGGCGAATCTCTTCGGGGTGGACTTCGTGGATGAATACAGGGGATGGTGTGTCGGCGCGGAAGGTCTGATCCTGAACACCATAGACGGCGGCAAAACCTGGCATAAGCAGAGATCGGGCACGAATCAGGATCTATACGACGTCCACTTCGCCAACCCTAATGTCGGATGGGCGGTCGGAGACAGCGGCACGATACTTCATACCGAAAACGGCGGTGTCACCTGGACGTCCATCTCCTCGCCCACCAGCAATGCACTTTATGCCATATCTTTGCCGGACGGAAAAAACGGATGGATCGTCGGTAGCCTCGGTACCACACTTCACACATCTGACGGCGGTAAAACTTGGTCAGACCAATCTCCTACCAGGGTGACGCTTCAGGACGTCTGCTTCATCGACGATAAACACGGATGGGCGGTGGGAATAAGCGGGGTGATACTCTCAACCTCAGATGGAGGAGCCAGTTGGGAGACTCAGGTCAGCGGCACAGACAGCTTCCTCTATGGCGTGCATTTCGTCTCTCCCACCCACGGGTGGGTGGTCGGCGACGATGGAACCATACTTCGAACAACGGATGGCGGCAAGATCTGGCAAAGGCAGAAAGCAGATGGGGAGTGGATGCTCAAGGACGTCCGTTTCGCAAATCCCACGCTCGGATGGGCGGTTGGAGATGATGGCGTGATCCTTAAAACCATGAACGGAGGCAAGACCTGGCAGAGGGAGGAGATAGAGCTGGCAGCCAGATTTAACGCTATCGATCAGGGCGGCACGATCCTATGGGTCGTAGGTGAGAAAGGGAACGCCCTAAGGGAGAAAAACGTGCCTGCGCCCGAATTGCTCGTGGAGATAACAGAGCTGGACGAGGCCATCAAGATGCCCAAGGAACCGGTTGTGAGGTTCGCCTCTCTTAGAATCAACTCCACACCCCAGAAAGCCAAGATCATCCTGGACGGCAAACTTACCAACAAGAAGACCCCTGCCACGCTGGAGGGACTGATACCCGGCAGACACGAGGTGAAGCTCGTCATGTCCAATCACGGAACTGTAT
>CAZHVH010000232.1:0-5730 GCA_964535855.1 uncultured bacterium | reverse complement strand
GGCGATGAAACGCACAGATATAGATGAGCTGCGAGATAAAATAATCGACACGCTTAAACCCTGGGGTGTGCGGAAGGTAGCGCTGTTCGGATCGGTGGCCCGGGGGGAGGAGTCATCGGAAAGCGATATAGATATATTGGTGCAGTTCAAGGAACCTATCGGCCTGTTTGCCCTTGCTCGCCTTAAGCGTAGCCTTAGTGAGAAGCTCGGGCGAAATGTTGACCTTGTCACCGAAGGGGCTCTCAGTCCCTATATCCGACCGTTTGTTGAAAGAGAAGAGGTCGTCCTCTATGAGGAGTGAAACGGTTTATCTACACCATATGCTCGATGCCATTGGCCGCATTGAGCGATATACGTGCGGGAAAACACTCGAGGAGTTTCAACAAGATGAGCTGCTCCAAGATGGAGTTATCAGGCAGTTAAGCATCATCGGTGAGGCGGCTAGGAATATTCCCTTAAATCTGCAGGAAAGTTATCCTGAAGTCCCCTGGAAGGATATCATCGGTATGCGCAATATCCTCATTCACGACTATCTCGGTGTTGATATCAAAGAGGTTTGGAAGACAGTTCAAAGCGATTTGCCTCCTTTGAAAGTTCAGATATTGCAGATCTTAAAAGATCTTGAGAGGATTGACGGATAGCGAATGGTAGATTTTCCCTACTCGCCATTCGCCGTTCGCCACTCGCTACTTAAGGAGGAACGGATGGATAACCTGAGCGTTGGATCGATCGTCAGATGTCGAGGCAGGGAGTGGGTCGTCCTGCCCTCCGATTCGGAGATCTTGCTCCTCCGTCCGCTGACGGGAGGAGAGGAGGAGGTCTGCGGGGTTCACAAAAGGCTGATGAACCTGTTGCCGTGGGAGCGGGTTGAGCCTGCGCAATTCCCATTGCCCAAGCCGGAGGACGCCGGAGATGCGGTCGGAGCGGAACTGCTCTGGAACGCAGCAAGGCTTACCCTGAGAGACGGAGCCGGTCCGTTCAGATCTCTGGGGAAGATCTCCGTTCGGCCCAGGGCCTATCAGCTCCTCCCGATGTTGATGGCCCTCCGACTTGATCCCGTCAGAATGCTGATAGCCGACGACGTGGGGGTGGGCAAGACGATCGAGGCGCTGCTCATAGCCCGCGAGCTTCTCGATAGGGGCGATATAAGGAGGATCTGCATCCTCTGCCCGCCGTATCTTTGCGATCAATGGCAGAGGGAGATGAAGGAAAAGTTCCACCTCAACGCCGTGGTCATCCGCTCAGGCACCGTCAGGGGGCTCGAAAGAGGGCTGCCGAGCGATCAAAGCGTCTTCGGCTACTACCCCTTCATCGTCGTCAGCATAGATTATGCAAAGTCGGAACGGCATAAGGCGAATTTCATCCTACACTGCCCTGAGCTCGTTATCGTGGATGAGGTTCACGGAGCTGCCAAACCGGCCGGTCAATCCAGAGCTCAACAGCAAAGACATGAGCTGCTCTGCGAGCTTGCGGCCAACCCGAACCGTCACCTCATTCTTCTCACGGCTACACCCCACAGCGGGATAGAGGAGTCGTTCCTCTCCCTCCTCGGCCTTTTGAAACCCGAATTCTCCCTGTTGAACCTCCGCCGTATGGAGGAGAGGGAGCGGGATGAACTGGCCCGTCACTTCATCCAGCGCCGCCGGGCGGACGTCGAAAGATGGCTCGATGAGGAGACACCTTTCCCGAAACGCGAAAGCGAGGAGGCCGAATACATCCTCTCGCCGCGATACAGGGAGCTGTTCGAGCGGGTTTATGAGTTCAGCAGGGAACTCGTCAGAACTGGCGAGACCTTAACCGGATGGAGGAGAAGGATACGCTTCTGGGCGGCTCTATCGCTTTTGAGATGCGTCATGTCCAGTCCCGCCGCTGCCGTGGCAGCACTGGAAGCACGTATCCGAAGGATGGAGGGCGAGCCGATCGAGGAGGAAACCTCTGACGAGCTATACGCCTCCTACATCTACGAGCCGACGGACGAGGAGATAACCGACACACAGCCGAGCCAGGTGATTGAGGAAAGCGAGAGAGAGCTGGGCGAAAGCGAACGGAGACAGCTCCGGAGGTTCGCCATGCTCGCCTCCAAATTGATGGGAACGGGTGAGGATCGAAAGATCATCAAATGCGCCGAGGTGGTCTCAAGGCTGCTCCAGGAGAGATATCACCCGATAGTGTGGTGTAGATACATCCCCACAAGCGACTACGTTGCACAGGAGCTTCAGCGCCGTTTGAAGGACCGATTCCCAGACATCAGGGCCATCTCGATCACCGGGGCTATGCCCGAAGATGAGCGCCGGATCAGGGTGGAGGAGCTGTCCCGACACACGCCGAGGGTGTTGGTCGCCACAGATTGCCTCAGCGAGGGGATAAACCTGCAGGAACACTTCACCGCCGTCATACATTACGATCTTCCGTGGAACCCCAATAAGCTGGAGCAACGCGAGGGGCGTGTTGATAGATTCGGCCAGCCGTCCAAAAAGGTGAAGGCGATCCTCCTCTACGGCAAGGACAATCCCGTAGATGGAGCGGTGCTGGATGTGCTGCTGCGGAAGGCCAAGGAGATCTACAAAACGCTCGGCGTCTCGGTTCCCGTCCCGATGGACAGCGAGACGGTGATGGAGGCCGTGCTGAAGGCGCTTTTCCTGCGAGTGTCCGAACCAAGACAACTGCTGCTCTTCGACGAGGTGAGAGGTGTCCACGGGGAATGGGATAGATCGGCTCAGAGGGAGAAGGAGAGCCGAACACGGTTCGCTCAAAGGGTCATGATGAGAGAGATGGGAAATGTAAAGAGGGAGTTGGAGGAGACGGACACGGTTCTGGGAGATCCTGATGCCGTCCGACGCTTCGTCCTCAATGCGTGTCAAAGGCTGGGTATCCCCTTAACGGGGAGACCCGATGGCACGTATACCATCTCCCTCTCCGAGGCCGAGCTCGATCGGCTTCCGTATCAGATCCTCCAGGCCGTCTCCGAGGTGAGGGATCGTCCGCTCGTCTTCACCACCCCGGCACCCGAGGGGGCGGTGTATCTGGGCAGGAATCATCCGTTCGTCTCCTCACTTGCCCGATATCTGCTGGAATCGGCCCTCAGCCGTGGCGCGGATGCTCCGGCGAGCCGCTGTGGCGTCCTCAGAACTCAGATGGTAAGCCGCCGGACCGTCCTACTGCTTTCACGGCTGCGCTTCATGCTCGATCAGCCCGATAGGCCCTCCCTCCTGGCGGAGGAAGTGCTCGTGACGGGATTCAGGGGGTTCCCTCCCGACAGGTTGGAATGGCTTTCGGATGGCGAGGCGCTACGGCTGATCCAGGACGCCCGGCCCGAAAGCAACGTCCCTTCCTCCGAACGGAGGGAAGTGCTGGAAGAGGTTCTGGGATGGTGGGATGAGCTTCAGCTCGAGCTTGAAAGAACGGCAACTGAAAGGGCTAAGAGGCTGGAGGATTCCCATAGGCGAGTTCGCTCCGCCACCCGCATGCCCCGACGAGGGCTTAAAGTGCAACCCAAGCTTCCTCCGGATCTCCTGGGAATTCTGGTCCTTCTACCGATGCCCAAAGGGGTGGTAAGATGACCAGATATCCGAGCTTGAGGATAGAGGGGGGATTGATAGGGTCCGATATCATAGATCAGATCGCCGATGGGGCAGCTCCGGGACAGAGACCGGAGGATTTCGGCCTGAAGGGAAGGAGCCTGATAGACGAGATAGCGGCCGTCTGGGCTGAGGCGAGAAAACACTGGGAGGCTTTCCGACACAGGATCGAAAACCTCCCCGCCGACGATCCGTTCGCGACCAGAACCACCAGAAGTCAATGGGTTATCCCGCTCCTCAGCCTGCTTGGCTACGACCTTACCCGAATGCCCCGAAAGGCCCTTGTGGATGGGAGAAGCTACTTCATATCACACCGCGCTGGAACCGATGAATCACATCCCCCGGCCCATATCGTCGGCTGTACCCAGCCGCTGGATCGGCGGGCCGAATCCGGAAGGCCTCGCCTCTCGCCCCACAGTCTCCTTCAGGAATATCTCAACCGAACCGAGCATCTTTGGGGGATCGTCACAAACGGCTATGCCCTCCGCCTGCTGAGGGACTCCAAGCTCATGAGCCGCCTGACATATATCGAGTTCGACCTCAACGAGATGATGGAGGGGGAACGGTTTTCGGATTTCGCCCTCTTCTACCGCCTTGTCCATCGCTCCAGATTGCCTCTGTCGGTCGAGGACGCCCCCGACTGTTGGCTCGAAAGATATCATCAGATGACGATCGAACAGGGAGGTAGAGTTAGGGAGAAGCTAAGGGACGGTGTCGAGAGGGCGCTGGAGATCTTCGCAAACGGGTTCCTCTCTCATCCTCGCAATCAGGCCTTACGCGATAAGATCGAAAGCGAAACGCTCTCTGCTCAGGGGTTCTACCGGCAGCTTTTGAGGCTCATCTACAAGCTCCTCTTCTTGATGGTCGCCGAAGAGCGGAACCTCATAACCGATAACGAGATCTACCGCCGATATTACAGCATCTCCCGATTGAGGGAGCTTGCCGGGGCGCGTTCCGCCTATAACGACCACGAGGATCTATGGCAGGGGTTTCAGACCACCCTGCGCCTGTTCGAGGACGAAAAGATCGGCCGGGAACTCGATATAGAGCCGCTGGACGGCGATCTGTTCGATCCGACCTCCACGCGCGATCTGGAAGGGTTGAGTCTGACCAACAGGGATTTCCTGAAGGGCATATGGTATCTTTCAATGTATAGTGAGGACGAGCGATCGCCGTGGCGGAGGATCAACTACGCCGCACTGGACGTGGAGGAGCTGGGGAGCGTCTATGAAAGCCTCCTCGATTACCAGCCGTCCCTCCTCAAGAGAAACGGATTGCCGTATTTTGACCTCACCCTGGGCGGCTTGCAGCGTAAATCCACCGGATCATATTACACCCCCCACGAGCTGGTTGGGGAGCTTATCAAATCCTCGTTGATCCCTGTTATCCGAGAGAAGCTCAAAGGCGCCGACACGCCGGAAGAGAGGGAGGGGAGGCTGCTATCGATTAAGGTGTGCGACCCAGCATGTGGCAGCGGTCACTTCCTGCTCGCTGCTGCCAGATGCCTGGGAATGGAGCTGGCAAGGATAAGGACGGGCGAGGAGGAGCCCGGAATCGAGCCGGTTCGCCATGCCGTACGCGATGTCATCGCTCACTGTATCTACGGGGTGGATAAAAACCCGCTGGCGGTGGATCTGTGTAAGGTAGCGTTATGGATCGAGGGACATTGTAAGGGCAAGCCCCTGACCTTCCTGGATCACAGGATAAAATGCGGCGACTCGCTCGTAGGAGTGCTGGATCTGGAGGTGTTAAAAGAAGGAATTCCCGATGATGCCTTCAAACCGGTTTCAGGCGACGATAAGGGAACGGCATCCGAGCTCAGAAGGCGAAACAAAGCGCAGAGGCAGGAGTGGAAACGCCTCGTTCCGACGTTCCTCCCGATCGAGGATCACGTGCGGAGCTACGCGGAGGACATGCAGATATTCGAGATCCTCCCCGATGATGATCTCCCGACTATCAGGGAGAAGGCAAGCTACTACAGGGAGAAGACGTCCCCTGGCTCGGATTGGTACCGAGACAGGGAGACGTGCAATCTATGGGTTGCGCCGTTTTTCGCGGAGCTTACCCTTGAAAGAGCGAAGAAGATCCCCACCACTGAAACGGTGTGGGAGTTCATGGAGGATCACCGGAGGATACGTGCAGATGTGATCGG
>CAZHVH010000231.1:0-5754 GCA_964535855.1 uncultured bacterium | reverse complement strand
AATAATCTGCTTCTCTTGGGATGTCTGAGTTTGCTGAGCGCTTTTGCCTCTATCTGACGAACCCGCTCTCTCGTCACCTTGAACATCGCTCCCACCTCCTCAAGCGTCCTGGGATATCCGTCCTCCAGGCCGAACCGCAGACATATCACCATCCTCTCCCTGGGAGTCAGCATGCTTAACGCCTCCTCTATCCTCTCGCGCAGCATCCTAAAGGTAGCCTCGCTGAGCGGAGAGGGCGATCTCCTGTCCTCGATCAGATCTATAAGCTGCGTCTCATCCTCCTTGCCTATGGGAGTTTCAAGGGAGATCGGATCCTGCATTACCCTCAGGATCTCATTGACCTTAGAGACGGAGATCTTCATAGCCCCGGCCAACTCCTCAGGGGATGGATCTCTACCTAATCTCTGAACGAGCTGTCTGGAAACCTTTGCCATCCTATTTATCGTCTCAATCATATGCACGGGGATTCGAATGGTTCGGGACTGATCGGCTATCGCTCTGGTTATCGCCTGTCTTATCCACCATGTGGCATAGGTGCTGAACTTATAACCCCGTCTGTAGTCAAACTTGTCGACGGCTTTCATCAGCCCGATGTTCCCCTCCTGTACCAGATCGAGAAAGGTCAATCCCTGAGTTCGTCCCAGATATCTCCTTGCGATGCTCACCACAAGGCGGAGATTCGACTCGACGATCCTGGTCTTGGCTTTTCCGGCGATCTCCTCCCCGTTTTTGATCCTCTCCAGGACGGAGCGGAGTTTATCATGAGGCATTCCGACCTTCCGTTCAATGGAGTCGATGAGTCGTAGAAGTCGGATCAATCTCCTCCCGTATCTCAGCAGATCGCCATCCTTCATCTGTCCGTCGCCCGAATTCCAGGTATGATTTTCGATCGCTCGGCATATCTCCTCGACCTTGAGGTTTAAGGATCGTTCCACGCCGAAAATCTGCTCTTGAATCTTTTCCATCCGATCGGCGAAGTCCTTAACCTTGTCCGTGATCTCCCTCAGCGCCTCCCTACTTATATGGGTTCGGATCAGGATGGACCTTACCCTCTCATCATCCCCGCCTATTTTCTGAAGGAGATCAAGCAATCTTCGGGCGATCTCGGCCAGTCTAGCCTCTTTCTCTCCGCCCCTGCCCTGCACAGGAAAGGAAAGCACATCGGAGGGTTGCCTTCGATTTCTCACGGCGTCTATCAACATCAGCCTGAAAACGGTCACGGCCATGGGCACCTCGAAGATCGCCTCCTGGATAATTCTCTCGCCCTCCTCGATCTCCTTGGAAAGCTTCACCTCCTCCTCCCTTGTCAGAAGCGGTCTCCTGGCTATCTCGCGAAGATAGATCCTGGCGGGATCATCCACCTCGCCCTCTTCCTCCTCTATCTCCTCTTCCTCCACATCCAGGTCGAGGCTATACGGTATATCGTCGAGTATCTCTATGTTAAGGCTTTCGAGGGTTAAGATCAGATCTGTTATCTCCCCCGCGGAGATCAACTCATCCGGTAATGCATCCGCTATCTCGGAGCAGGTGAGAAATCCTTTCTCCCTGCCGAGGTTTATCAGCGTATCATCAATTCTGCCTTTGCTCATGGTTTACTCCTTCCTCAGGGAGGAAAGCTCCATCAGTTCCCTGAGCAGAGCGAGTTCATCACGATCGTTTGCCCCCGATTTTACCCTTTCCTCCATTTCACGGATGTTGAACTCCCTTATCTTTTTAAGGCATCCCTCGATGGCGGCGGCGACATCAAACTCACCGTCTATCCTCTCATGCGCCTCCATGACAAGGCTGGATATCACCCCCCTGAGATTCTCATCGTCACATGAATCTATGAGCTCCTGAACCCTCACCTCGCCGGCGGCATCGAACTCCCTCCAAATCATCGAGATGATCCTGGAATAGATTTTATTTGAAAGGTCGGATGGGCTAAGTTTCGATCTGATCGTTTCTATGAGATCCGGCCGATATAGAAGGCACCTGAGCAGTTTCCTTTCGATCTTCATCCTCGGCGAGATACGACCTGTCCTATACGCTCTGCGCGGAACGATCCTTCCGACTGAGAGCCTGACGCCCTGTCTTCTCAGCTCCGCCCTTATAGCGCCTTCCGCCAGATCCAGCTCAAGGGCGATTCTCCTGACATATTCGCTCAGCTCGATCTGGTTTCGGACATGTGATATCATGCCGATCAAGTTTCTCACTGCCTCCATCTTCACCTCCCTCCTGTGGATATCCCCACGTTTGGAGGCGAGCTTCAACTGGAACTCTATCAGATCATCGGCGTTCTCCACGTATCTTTCGAACCGTTCGCCGCCGTTTGACCTGACGAAGGTATCGGGGTCCATACCTTCCGGGAGGGTCGCCACCCTGACGCGCAATCCCTCCTTTAAAAGCAAAGTCAGCCCTCTGGCTGCGGCGTTTATGCCGGCCTCGTCTCCGTCGTAGACTATGATGACCTCATCGGCATATCGTTTCAAAAGGGTTGCCTGATCCTCGGTGAGGGATGTACCTGAGGAGGCGACGACATTTTTGACGCCGAACTGATATGGGATTATCACGTCCATGTATCCCTCCACCAACACCGCCCTTCTGGATCGGCGGATGTGGTCTTTCGCGAGGTGGAGGTTATAAAGCAGTTTGCCCTTATGGAAGAGCGGGGTTTCAGGCGTGTTGATGTATTTCGGCTCAGAGCCGTCGAGCGATCTGCCGCTGAATCCAACCACCTTACCCTGGTGATCGAAGATGGGGAAGATGATCCGATTTCTGAAGTAATCGTAGAGGTTGGCTCCATCCCGGCTTTCGGCGACGACGCCAGCCTTCAGGAGATCATCGGCCTTCAGCCCCGCTTTTGAGGCGGCCTCTAACAAGTTCCGCCATCCCTGAGGGGCATAGCCGAGCTTGAAGGTTTTTATGGATTCACCGTTAACCCCCCTCTTCCTGAGATATCTCAACGCCGCTCTGTTTTCAGATCTGAAGATCTGATCGTGATAGAACTTAAGGGCGAATTGGAGGGCGCCCTCCAGCCTGTCTCGAGCGGGAGCGGTTTCGATCTGAGGTAGTCCAGGCAGCGATATCCCTGCTCGCTGTGCCAGCTTGCGCAGAGCCTCACCATAGCTTATCCCCTCATACCGCATCACGAAGTGGATCACCGTCCCGCCGACGCCGCACCCGAAGCAGTAAAAGAGCTGAGAATCCGGGGATATCGAAAGGGATGGGGTCTTGTCGTCGTGGAAGGGACAGAGCGCTTTGTATCTGTTGCCGGAAGGCTTGAGCTGGATCCCGTATTCCGAGATCACCTCGACGATGTCGTTTTTGAGGCGAACCTGTTCAGAGAGGTTCATCTCCCCCCTCCGCCGCTCAGTCCGTTTCAAGCGTTACCACCGTAACGCCATCCCCTCCTTCGGGAGGGTTCCCATACCTGAAGGATCTGACATGGGGGTGATCCGTCAGCAGATCCTTGACGGCCCTCTTCAGCGCTCCGGTTCCCCTGCCGTGTATCACCCTGACCTGCTCCAACCCTGCTAGGAAGGCATCGTCCAGATATTTGTCCAGCTTCCTTCTGGCCTCATCGGCCGTGCATCCTATCAGATTGATCTGGGGGCTGATCGCGGCACGCTTGGTGAGCCTTATCTGGAGAAGCTGTGGTGGAGTGAGCTTCACATCCTCCCCCGGCTCCAGCCGTTCGATGTCGGAGATCGGCACAGTAAGCTCTACCCCGCCAACCTGTATCAACACCTCTCCTCTGTCGTCCCTGATCCTCGCGATTTTGCCGGCGGCATCAAGCGATCTGACCCTGACGAGTTCTCCTGGTCTATAGGCTCCGCCTTTTCGTTCCTCCGTTTCCCCCCTTTGAAGGTTTCTCTTTAGGTTTTCAATCGCCTCATGTGCTCTTTTGATGCTTTCCTTGGAGGCTTGCTCGCGTCTTATCTCCTCAACCGCCTTCTCTATCGTTCTCCGTGCGCCGGAGACAATCCTCCTCGCCTCCTCCTCGGCCGAGCGGATGATCTCCTCCCTTTCCCTCTGTATCTGAGCGAGCATCTCCTCATATTTCCTCGCCTTTTCCTCGGCCTCGGAGAGCCTTTCGGCGATCATCTTCCTATCGTGCTCCAGTTCCCTTCTCGTCTGCTCCATGTCGGTCAACATCTCCTCGACGGCCACCGCTTCACTCCCCATGTATGCCTTCGCGTTCTCCAGGATCTCCTGGGGCATACCGAGTTTATAGGCGATCTTTAGGGCGTTGCTGCTTCCCGGAACCCCTACCAGCAGCCTGTATGTGGGTCTGAGCGTTTGCAGGTCGAACTCGACTGAGGCGTTCTCCATGCCGGGCTGGTTATGAGCGTGGACTTTAAGCTGGCTGTGATGTGTAGTAGCGATCGTCCTGGCACCTGTGGAATGGAGGTAGTCCAGAATTGCCATTCCCAACGCCGCTCCCTCGGTGGGGTCCGTCCCCGCTCCCAGTTCATCCAGGAGTATCAACGAGTTCGGATCGACTTCACGGATGATATCTATGATCTTGGAGATATGTGAGGAGAAGGTGCTCAGATTCTGCTCGATGCTTTGCTCATCGCCGATATCGGCGAAGACCTTGCTCCATAGCGCTACCTTACTCCTCTCAGCCGCCGGTATGAGAAGGCCGCTCAATGCCATCAGGCTCAGAAGACCTATCGTTTTGAGGGCAACGGTCTTGCCGCCCGTGTTGGGACCAGTTATCACAAGTGTGGTAAACTCGTAGCCGATATGGACGTCTATCGGGACGACTCTATCGGGAGTCAGAGGGCCGAAATCTAAGCTGGAGCGGTTTCGTATGGAATGTTCAAGTATCGGATGTCTTGCCCTCTTCAGATCCAGCACTCCCTCCGTATTGATCTCCGGCTCATGGCAATCATAATCGATGCTGAAAAGGGCCTTGGCGTTTATAAAATCCAACTCACCTAAGATCTCCACGGCCGCCGATAGATCCTCCACAACCTCCCTCATCTCATCTGAGAGATCGAGCAATATCCTTCTTATCTCCCTTTCCTCCTCCGCCGCAAGCTGATGGAGGGCGTTGTTCAGATCGACCACGGAGATCGGCTCCAAAAAGAGGGTGGCGCCGCTGGAGGAGACCCCTTGGACCACTCCTTGGATTACTCCCTTGAACTCCTGCTTGACAGGGATAACATATCTGTTGTTGCGGATCGTAACGATCCTCTCCTGAATCGCCTGCTGGTAATGAGGCGAATTGAGGATCGTCTCAAGCCTCCGTTGCAGCTCGTCCCTTGCCCTGGACATACCCCTTCTTATCCGTCTCAGCTCCGACGACGCGCTCTCCAGGACCTCACCTTCAGGTGAGATTCGAGAGGAGATGGCGTGAACGACATGGGAGAGGTTTGGGAGGTTGGAGGCCAATCCACTCAGACAAGGGGCTATCTCGTTCTTGACCTCCTTGAAGAACCTCCTTATCTTCTCATTCACCTCGGCGAGGTTGAGAAGGGCGAGGAAATCATATGGGTCGAGGATGGAGCCGGAGATCCTAAGCCTTACCAGCAGCGGTCTGACGTCGGAGAGACCTTCCAGGGGCAATTTTCCAAAGGCGAGGATTACCTTTTTAGCCTCGGCACATAGGGTGAGTTGCTCCTTTATCTCCTCCAACTTATCCAGGGGACGTAACTCCGCCACTCGGGCCCTGCCCAAATCAGAGAAAGCATAGGACAGGATGATCTCCTTCAGCTTATCGAATTCGAGCGTTCTCTCTAAATCCATCCCCCTCAACCCATCTCC
>CAZHVH010000230.1:0-5758 GCA_964535855.1 uncultured bacterium | reverse complement strand
GCCTGATTCCCCTTCACGCTGTCTCCGACCAGGAAGGGGAGCTTGAAATCACCTCCTACGATATTTCCCTGTCTCCTGATTTCGACTCCAACGCGATACGGTGTCGTGTGGTCTGCACCGTTCGCAACAACGGAGCTTCGCCAGTTGAACAGATAGATTTCGACCTGTTCGCCAGGGAACGGTTCTACGGGATCGAAGTCCAGATCTCCGGTGTCAATTCGCTAGTTGAGGGCAAAGCTATCCCTCTGGAGTTCCACCACGGCGCCATCCCCGCTCCGGAAGATGCGACTTTAGAGGGCACGGAGAAAGCGCCGAAGATCACAAGGGTGAAGCTGTCCCCGCCGCTGGAAAAAGGAGATGAGGTCAAGATACAATTTGACTATACGTTTAAGGCGGTAGATCCCACGAGAAAAGGTCTGCCCTACCGCATCATCGCCGAGCTTGAAAACGGTGAGAAGGAGATATGTCTGCTGAGCGATTTCACCTGGCTGCCCCAAATATTGAGCATGGATTATGAGAGATTGATGAAGATGTATCGCAGCAACTTCTTTCCAAAAGCACCAAAGCCCAACTGGAGCCTCAGCATCACCATGCCTATGGGCTACGAGGCGGTCGCCCTCGATGGACGGTTCGTCAGGATGGAGAAAAGCGGGGAAGAGATAACCTCCCGATGGGAATCCCGAGCGCCCGAGCTTCCGCAGGTGATGATAGGCAGATTCGACCGTGTGGTCGTCTCACGCCGAGATGTATCCGTGGTCTTCTTTCTGCCCAAGGGCTCATACCGACTCGACACCGTGGAGGCGAAGGGGGATTTCCTGATTCGTGCCTACCGATTTTACACCGACCTCTTCGGGCCGCTCAACGGGGATGAGATTCATATCGGGGTAAGCTCGGCGGATATGGGCGGACATGGAGCTTATTTAGGGATGACCCTAGACGCTTCCAGGTTTCAGCGGCAGGTGGAGAGGGAATACGATGAAGTCCTCGCACATGAGCTCTCTCATTCCTGGTGGGGAAATTCGGTTTGCTCCTACGGGAGAGGCACGAAATTCCTCCGGGAATCGCTGGCCAACTTCTCAGCATGGCATTTAGGCAGAGAGCTCTTCGGCGTGGATAGGTTTGCGGAACATAGAGCTGATCTGTTCCTGCGCGGGGGAGCCAAATATCCCCTCTTTTATCCGGATCATGATGAGGTATCCCTTGCTTATTACAAAGGACCCCTCATCCTGGATATACTACGGCTGGAGATGGGCGATGAGCTCTTCTTCCGATGCCTGAGGAGTTTCGCCACAAGGTTTAAGGACAGCTATGCGACGTTCTCCGACTTCGTCTCCGTCTGTAACGATGTGACGGGGAGAAACTGGGAGCCGTTCTTTGACCGGTGGATGTGGGGGGAAGGCTATCCCGTCTATCACCTTGTGAAATTTCAATCTGTCCCATATCGAGATGGATGGCTCACCTCCGTCACCATAAGGAACGATGGGAAGGGAACGGTTCTCTGTCCGCTTGAGCTGCGGATGGGGAACCAGGTCAAACGGGAAACCTTCAAGGTGCCCGAGGGGATCGAGGTGACGTTCATATACCGAACCCCAGCTCAGGTTAGCCAGGTCATCATCGACCCGGATCACACCGCTTTTCAGGGCGATGCGAGGGAAGCTCTCTTAAAGGTCCTCGCCGTGAAGGAGACCGATTGGGAATGGATGCGTTACTGGCGGGGTGTTGTCCGCGGGGAGATGGGGGAATATCGGAAAGCCATAGCCGACATCTCAAGCGCCATCGCCTGCCATGGACATCCCGCTTTCCACTTCTCCCGGGGGATAGTCTACCTTAAGGTAGGCGAGGAGGAGAAGGCTACGGAGGATCTGCGAGTGTTTATGGAGAAGACGTTACTGCCCGAGACGTGGTGGATGCCTCGGGATGGTTCGTCCCCACATTCATCAATTCTCGGCACCCTCGCCCATGCCGGAATAATATCCAAGAGGGTATTGCCGCAGTGTCTACAACTGAACGAAATCCTCAAAGCCCTGACGGGACAGGATATCGGTTATGATTCGAAAACGGCGAGCTCCTTAAACTCCAAACTCAAGGAAGTCAAAGGGTGGCGGCAGTTGCGGAGGTTGCTCGCATCCGAGGAATGGGAGAAGATCTTCAGCGCATGGCGGGCATGGTGGTTGGAGAATCGGGAGAGCTTCCGTCCCGCTCCCAGCGCGGCCGCCCTCAGCCCGGGAGGTTTCCTTTTCAAAAATCGGGGCGATTGATATCGAGGGGATATGCTTGACGATGTGGCCATAATCCAGCGCATCCTCAATGGGGATGAAACGGCGTTTGCGACTTTAGTTCGCAGATACCAGGGGATGGTGTTTGCGCTGGCATACCATTATCTCAAGGATTTCCAGGATGCTGAGGAGGTCTCACAGGATGTCTTCCTAAAAGTTTACCGTAGTCTGGATACCCTCGAAGACCCACGCCGCTTTTCAAACTGGCTGCGTAGGATCGTCTACACCGAAGCCATGATGCGTTTGCGAGCTCACAAGCGACCTGCAACGCTTCATCTGGAAACCGAAGGCCCGGAGATAATCTCCCAGTCCCTCCGACAATACGAAGAGGCTCAACGCCGCTCCTCCGTCGTGGAAGCGTTGGAGGAGCTGCCGGAGGAGCTCCGACTCATCGTGGAATTGCGGTATCTGGGCGGATACACCTCCAGGGAGATCGGGGAGATGTTGGGGATGAAGCCGGGAACGGTTAGGTACAGGCTACACAGAGCCATTAAATCCCTGAGGGAGGTGTTTCAGGTGGTTGAGAGTGAACTTCAATCCCGGCGACTGGCGGAGGATTTCGCCGAGGATATCCTGAAATCACTTGGAAGGCTCGAAGGAAAAGTCGTCGGAATCAACGGCGAACCTCTAGGGAATATCCGGCTTTATCTGGATCAACTACTCCCCGGTAAGGGGATTTACAGCTCAGGTTTCATCCGCGTGGATGCGGATGGGAGGTTCTCCCTGGATATCCCCAATTGGGGCAGACATCGAGAGGGTGAGGCCGATACCGGCGAGTTTCACATCGGCCTTTACGGTCCGATCGGCGAGGCGATTCGACATGCCGATGTGAGCGTTACGCTTAAGATCGGTGAGCAGGCGAGGGACATCGTTCTCGATCTCCGGAAGGGAGCTTATCCGTTACGCGTGCGGGTGATCGGTCCAGAAGGTGATCCGGTCGAAGGAGCACGGGTCACCTTCCACGTCCGGTATCCGGGTCGAGGTGGACATGGCTTTAATGAAACCTATGATGGGAGGGAAATGAGGCATTTCCTGACGGACGCCGATGGTCTTACGTCTGTGCTGCATCTCTCGGCTCTTCACTACACGTTTGAGGTGATCGCCGAGGGTTACAGGAAGTTTGACGTGGACTCTCTGATCGTTAAGGTTCCGGACGAGATTCCCGATGGAGGTATCCTCCCGATCCGGCTTGAGCCGGGGGGAAGGATCGCCGGACGTGTCTTCGATTCAGAAGGCGCTCCGGTCTCTAACGCCAAGGTTGCCCTCCGATCGTACAGATCCGATGGGAGATCATGGGTGAGAGGGCGTTACATCAATCTGCCTTACACCGCTCCGGATGACGTGTTCACCGACGATGAGGGGCGATTTGCCTTCACCACGCTTGAACCCGTCGGGAGATATTCCTTACATGCCTATCACGAGGAGCACGGTGTGGACTGCCTCTTGGATGTCCCCGTTGGCAGGGAGGATGTCATCTTGCGTCTGATGCCCACAACCTCGCTTTGCGGGAGACTTCTTAAAGGGTCCAAACCGGTTGCTATCCTGGAGGAGGATTTCGATCCCGTATTGGGGGATAGAATACAGATCGACTTCGTTGAAGGTAAAGGGCAGTACAGCAAGTTCAACGATAGACGGGTTCGCCCATTTCGTGCGTGTAGGATTCATATCTTCACCGATGAGTCCGGTCTCTTCCGGGTGGATCATCTGTTCCCCGGCGCAACTTACAGGTTAACGATCATCTTTGAAGGGAAGGAGCATGTTTATACTGTAACGCTTAGGGAAGATGGGGAGACACACATGAACTTTAATTTGACGTAAAAGATGGAGAACCGATTTTCCAGCCCTAATCTGCCCAGCTCCACCCTAAGCTCATCGCCGACCTCTTTCACCTTCCACATCGGATCTCTCCCATATCGGGCGAGAGCAGAGTGTACCGGCTGCCGTATGGGGAATATGAGAGAACGACATCGTTCAGAACGTTCATATCGACCCGATCGATGTGACCCCAACCCTTAGCGATTGATTTGAACATGTCCAGCACGGGACTCCCCTCCGGAACGATCCATATCACCTCCTCATCCGTCTTGAAGATGGATTTCCTTCCGGGTATCAATTTGTCCGAGATCAACCTTTTCAGAGTCTCCTCATCTGCTGTCATCACCTTGAAGGTATGGGGTCTATCGCTTCTTCCATCGGCACCGCCACGGTACCTGCCGAAAGGACCTGTATTCATGGTGAACCGGTGGGGAGTGAGCTTCAACTCGACCTCCTTAAGTCCCTCCGTGTTAAGCGTGAATATCCCCTTATCCGTCCTGACGAGCACCGATCCTCCATCCTTTGAAACGGAGAGCAGGGTCATTCTCTCAGGGGAGGTGAAGACTTCCCTGAGCTCATCCGATCCGACCCTTCCGGTCAGCACCTTCTCGCGGTACGAATCCCCTCTTCCGGAGGAGAACTTCACGGCGAAAACCCCATCTCTCCCCCACACGAACTCCGTCCGCCACCCCTTCACACCTCCGACCTTTTTAAGCCCTGGAAGATCAAACAGGAGGATCTCACCTTCCGTTGGATAGTAGCGAGGGATGCTTCTGACGGCAAGATACCCGGAATCCGGCGATATGCCCACCAGACGCGGATACGGCGTCTCTAGGGGAATCCTCTTTGTCTCGCCTCCAGGCAGATCCATAACGGCTATCTCGGTCTCGTCGGTATGGAGATCTATGAACTCCAGGGCCATCTTAGTGGAGTCGGGCGACCAGATGAAGTTCGAAACGGGACGATCGGTCAGCTTTCGTGGCTTCCAATGATCGAAGTCACAGATAAAGAGCTTAAGCCCGGCCGTGAAGGCGATGAACCTTCCGTCAGGCGACCATTCCACCCTTTCCCCCAGAACACCTTCCAAGGTTTCGTGTGGGTTTACCGGCGTTTCAAGATGGGTTATCCTCCTGGGCTCCCTCCACCCCCTCTCATATGCAAACAGGTTCAGATCCCCCCTCCTCCAGCTTCTGAAGACAAATCTGAAGCCGGCAGGTGAGATGACGGGTTGATAGGCGTCGATGAACCGAGCCTCAGCCCCTTTGAAACCCGATATCAAATAATCCAAAAATCCCCTCTGGTTTTCCAGCAACAGCCTATTGACCTCCCTGAACGCCTCCTCCAGATCGAAACCCTTAACCACCACACCCAACGTCCCTATCTTCTTCGAAAGCTCCTCACCGAGCCTGTCGTAATGGGGTGGGATGAAGTGGACGGATATCCTATTCGAGAATCGTTTCCCCGTCACAAACGACAGATCCGAGATGTAGCTTTCGGTGACCCTGCCGAAATGGCCCAGTTTCTCCAGAAGCGCCGCCTCGACGACCTCCTCGCTCCACGGGGTTCCGAAATTGTCGGTATATCGGACGACGAGGTGTCCGTATCTCCACTCATACTCGACCGTCCTGGTGGCGATCCCTATCTCCGGTGCGACGATAAGGGTCACC
>CAZHVH010000229.1:1225-5801 GCA_964535855.1 uncultured bacterium | reverse complement strand
AGGAGCGGAAAACGTTACAACGTTAAACGTTGAACGTGTAACGGATTTCCTTTCTCCTCGTTCCTCGCCCCTTATACAAATCCGGGGTTGCCTGGTGGCCGATAAAGGTATATAATCCTTGAAGCACCGTCTAGCTGAAAGGGGAGGTGAAGGCCATGTTGAAAGCCGGGGCAGCGCAAAGGGACATAACCCCGCTTCTGGGGATTTCGCTCGTCGGATACTTCCACGACAGAAAGGCGGTCGATGTCAGGGATCCGCTTTACGCCAAGGCGATCGTGCTGGAGGCGGATGGAGAGAGGATCGCCATCGTGCTGTGCGATCTGATAGCGCTTGAGAGGGAGGAGATCGAGAAAGCCCGCGGGCTGATAGAATCCAGATGCGGCATCCCACCTCAAAACGTCATGATCGCCTGCACCCATACCCATACCGGCCCCGCTACCGTAAGCGTCCTGGGAGTCGACAGGGACGAAGGATATCTCGAATTCCTGATCCCCAGGATAGCCGATGTCGTGCAGATGGCATGTCAGAGGCTACGTGAGGCAAAAGTGGGATGGGAGGTCGGAAGGGAGGAGAGGATCAGCTTCAACCGCAGATATTGGATGAAGGATGGAAAGGTCAGAACCAACCCCGGATATAACAATCCGGATATCGTCAGGCCGGCCGGCCCCATAGATCCGGACGTGATGGCGATCAGGATCGCCGACGCTCAGGGCAGCACGATAGCCGTGCTTGCCAACTTCGCCCTACATTATGTGGGTGGTTCGCCCTCAAACGTCGTGTCGGCCGATTATTTCGGCATGTTCGCCCAAGAGATCCAGAGGATGCACGGCGAAAGCTTCGTCGCCATCCTCTCAAACGGATGCTGTGGCGATATAAACAACATCGATGTCCACAACCCTCCCGAACGGAGGGAGGGATATGAGCACGCCCAACATGTCGCCTCGATCCTGGCGGCGGACGTCTACTCGTTGACCGAGCACGCCAAGTTGATAGAGGATGTTCGGCTCAATGCCGTCTCGAAACGAATCACCATCCCGGTCCGTCCCATAACGGAGGGGATGATCGAATCGGCCAAGGCGATCCTACGTGATGCCCCGGATGATGTGAACCGATATACGAGGGAGCAGATCTACGCCCGCGAGATACTGTTCCTGAGCGAGATGCCCCGTCAGGTCGAGACTGAGGTGCAGGTCTTCGCCATAAGGTCCGAGCAGGGGGAGATGGCGATCGTCGGGCTTCCAGGCGAGATCTTCGTCGAGATAGGGCTTCAGATCAAAAAGTCCTCGCCCTTTAAGGCCACCATGCCGATAGAGCTCGCGAACGATTGGGTGGGATATGTCCCGACGGAGAAGGCGTTCGAAGAGGGGGGATATGAGACCGAGCTGGCCAGATCGAGCAAGCTTGCCCCAGAGGCCGAGAGGATTCTGATCCAGACGGCACGCGAGCTGCTTGAATCGGTGTGAGAGGTGAAGGGATGAAGGATTTGACCGACGATGAGAGGGAGGAGATGATCAAATTCTGCGTCGATCTGATCAGAATACCGAGCCCGCCGGGTGAGGAGGAAAAATGCGCTGAGGCGGTTAAGGCGGAGATGATAAGGCTGAACTACGACGAGGTCTGGAGAGATAAGGCGGGAAATATCGTAGGGCTCGTGAGGGGCGAGGATCCCGACTCCCCGAAGGTCATGCTCAATTCCCATATGGATCACGTGGACGTGGGAGATGTGGAGGAGTGGAGATATCCGCCGTTCGGCGGGGAGATACATGACGGCAGGATCTACGGCCGCGGCGCAAGCGATAACAAGGGAGCGATAGCCGTACAGGTCCACGCCCTCGGATTTCTCCTGAGACGCGGGTTACGTCCCAAAGGCGACGTCTACGTGGCAGCGGTGGTTCAGGAGGAGACCGGAGGGACGGGAACGGCCTACATATTGGAAAGCGGCGAGGTGAAACCGGATGTGATGATACTGGGCGAGGGGACGAGCAACGGGATCTATCTCGGCCACCGCGGGGGTACGGTTGTGGAGGTGACCTTCGTCGGGAAATCCGCCCACGCTAGCGCGCCCGAAAGAGGTGTGAATCCGCTCTATCCGGCCGCCCGATTTCTGATGGCCCTTCAGGAAAAGCTCGATGATCTGCCGGTTCATCCCGATCTGGGGCGATCCACGATCTCTCCCACGCTGTGCCGCACCCCCGGAAACAGCACCAACGTCATACCTCCTTCCCTGACACTGACCCTCGACTGGCGAACCACCACGGAGGATAGGGAGTTCGTGATGGAGTTCATCAGGGGCCTGTCTCGACAGGTGGGGGCCAAAACTGAGATCAGGATACCCACAAGGCATAACAGGACGTATACCGGATATGAGGATCGCGAGAGGGAGGCTTTCATCAAAGGGTTCATCACGCCGCCCGATGATCCGTTCGTCCTGAGGATGCGTAGGGCGATCCTCTCCGTTTCGGGCAGAGAGCCTCGGATCGGATACTGGAGGTTCGCCACAGACGGGAGGCTCTCGGCGGAAATGGGTATAACGACCTTCGGCTTCTCACCGTGTGACGAGGAGGTAGCCCATTGTGCCGACGAGTTCATCAGGATAGATCTTATGGAGGAGGCCCTTATGTGTTATGTGGCTTTCCTGACAGGGTAAAGTAGGGTGAGGCATTTGAGGGAAATGCTTCGCCCCTACTGTTTTCGGATGAGTATATCATCCCTACCGGTGGGCTTGAACTTCTCCCGAACGTATTTCCGGAACTTCTCAGGTAAAGCTCTGAGGTTCCCGTCATATATGATGACCTTGGTATCAGCCCTCTCCATGGCGGCGATTAGATCGTCCGAGAGCTGCCTTTCAGTGAGCATCGCCCTGATCTCGCTGTGCAGGAACCAGTAGTAGTATGAGTGAGGCCTGAACACACCCTTCCCCGACCATCCGTCTTGAACGGCGTCATTGGGGGAGGTTATGCTCATGATGTATCTTATGTCGTTCAGTTGATTGTCGTTGCGTTGAGTAAGCTGTGCCCGCATCTGATCGAGCGGGTATGCGCTTATGCCGATGGATAGGAGACATATGATGATACCCCGCCTCATATCGTCGGGCAGCTTTAGCAGGGCAAACATCGCGGAAACAATCGCTATCCCGAGCCACATCAGAGGGTATATCTTCCTGGAGTTTAAAACGGTAGGGTGAACCTCCGCCCACCGTCTGATCCATAACAGATAGATGATGAATCCGAGGTAGATCGCCATCCCGATGCCCCAGCCGATCCATCTCCTGTCTCCGAAGCTCTCCCTCTTTAAACTCAAGACCTTCCATATCGCCGCCGCACCGTATACTGCCCAGAAAGGCCAGAACAACATGTAGTATTGCCTGTAGGGAACAGGGATGATAAAGAGGCTTCCGGAGACGACCAGGGTTGATATGAGGGGCAGATGGTCGGCTTTCAGCAAGGATTCCCTCTTACCCAGATTTACCCCCGCCATAGCCATACCGATCGGGCCCAAGAAGGTGAAGATAGGGTTCTGGACGACCGCCCGGCGGAGATATCCCAGAGGGGAGAACCTCACTCTCCAGGAGAGGTTCATCAGGAAATTACACCTTATGAAATCATCCGCTCCGCCCTGAATCCCGAAATAAAGGATTGTGGAGATCACCGGGATCATGTATCCTAAAGCGAAGGAGGCGAGCAGTTTGAGATGACGCTTTTTGGATATCCTGTATCTTATGAACTGGTAGATGAACCCCAGAACGACGCCGAGTGTTGGAAACAGGGCCTTTGGGGTGAACATCAGGGATATCCCGAGCGATATCCCTGCCCACAGATATGCTCTTCTGTTCTGTCTCCTCGCGGCCACGAGGAGCAGTATCATGCTTAAAAGCCAAAATATGACCGCTCCGACGTCCGGCCTTATCTCGATGGATTTTTCAAGGAACATGATCATAAAGCTGAGCAGGAGGACGGAGATCAGTCCGACGTCTTCGTCGAACATCATCCTGCCGAGGGCAAAGGTTAGAAGAAATATAAGTCCCGTCATCACCCACATCAGAAACCTGGCGGCGAGGATCAACCTGATCGTCTCACCGAACGTCGGGTATAGGAAGGCAAGCGTGTAATGCAGTAGAGGTGTATGATGTTCGAAGAAATCCCTGTATGGCAGCATCCCGTGGTGAATGCAATATGCCCCGTGAAGGTGTTCGAACTCATCGGGATCGAAATATCTGACCTTAAGGATGGATACCCTCATTGAGAAGGCAAGGAGGATCAGGAGAAGTATGAAGATTCGATGCGGATGCTCCTTCGGATCGAAGGTTCCTTTCACACCATCCCAAAGCCGAGCCCGAAGACCTCGATTCAACCTTCACCTCCCCGTTCAGCGGACAACACCGACACGAATTAACTCAGACTTTATGATACGATAGCCCGTGTTCCGTGTCAAATATTATCGTGATTTTCGCTTGACAGGAGGGGGATGATGTGCTACTCTTTCATTCTACCGTCTGACCCGAACTTGCACGCGAACAGATGGATGAATCCGAGATTTAAGATCCTCAGTGAAATCAAGGACATCGAGACCATTGCAT
>CAZHVH010000229.1:0-1125 GCA_964535855.1 uncultured bacterium | reverse complement strand
AGCGAGAGAGGGATGAAAAGAGAAACCGGAATTCTTTATCTCCTCCTCAGCGGATCGAAAGTCGGAGGCGCGGAGGTTCAATACCTGTATCTCATAGATGGATTAAGGGGAAAGGGATACAATCCCATCGTTCTCTGTCCCGATCGAGGAAACCTCTATGAAGAGCTCATCTCCTGGGGTGTTCCGGTCCACATCATGCGGCTTCCGATGTGGCGCAAGGCGAAGTCCGTTTTCACCCGCTATATCGCCGCTGCCAAGCTGGTTAGATTCGCCCGCGAGGTGGAGGCAGATCTGATACACTCCGAGTTCAGGATGAACCCCTATCTCATATCGGTGAGCCGGAGCTTAGGCATACCATGTGTCTCGCACCTTCGAGGCCATATCCGGCCGGATCAGGTGAGGAAATATCGGTTTAGGGATGTCACTGCCGTGATCTCGATCTCCGAGAGGTACAGGAAAACCTTAATCGATGCGGGGGTTCCACCTGAGAGGATAACCGTCATCCATGATTCGGTCGATCTGGATAGATTCAAACCACTGCGCACCTCGATCAACGTCCTGAGGCGCGATTTCCCGACACGGGGGGATGTGTCCGTGGGGATCGTGGGAAGGATAGAGCCGTTCAAGAGACAGATGGAGTTTTTAAAGGCGGCGGAGATGGTTCTCGAAAGGAGAAAGAACGTGACCTTCTTCGTGATAGGCGATGTCGGGTCCAAAAGCTATTTCAAAAGGCTGTTGCGTTTCATAGAGGAAAGGGATATCAAGGAACATGTGATCTTTACGGGGCCGAGGGACGATATGCCCGAGGTGTTCAACTCGCTGGATATCCTGATCACCTTCTCCGGCGGGTCGGTTATGCTTGAGGCGATGGCCTGCGGCAAGCCTGTGATCTCTGTCCGTGAGGTGTTGAAGCTCGTGCCGGCTAATCTGAACTGGCAGATCGTCCGCGATGGCGAAACCGGCTTCGTCATTCAACGGGATGATATCGATGCTTTGGTTGAAACGATCGTCCGTCTGATAGATGATCCCGACCTTCGTGCCCGTTTGGGGGATGAGGGCAGAAGGTGGGCCGAAGAGAGGTTCGGTCGCGAACAGATGATACGTAAAACCCAGGAGGTCTATGAG
>CAZHVH010000228.1:0-5802 GCA_964535855.1 uncultured bacterium | reverse complement strand
CCCTTCCGTTAAGCCACACCCGCGTCTGATAATCCGATGCCTCGAAGTGAAGCAGAACGCGTTTGTTCTCCCAGCTTTGGGGTATCTCGAAGGTTCGGCGATACCAGACGGCCGGGATAAAATCTCTATGTCCTACTCCTGAAAGCGAGCTTTCCGGAGGAAACGGCACTAATATCTCGCCTGATAATTTCCCGGCATTTGGCAGCCCACGATCGATTCCTGAGCGGCCCGGGTCCATCTCGAACTGCCAGATACCGTTCAGGTTTAACCAATTCTTCCTCTCAAACTGAGGACGTGGATATTCAGGCCTTGGGATATCGCTCATGACATATCCTCCTTGGATTTTT
The DNA here is from genome assembly GCA_964535855.1 of uncultured bacterium. Taxonomy (GTDB): domain Bacteria; phylum Poribacteria; class WGA-4E; order B28-G17; family B28-G17; genus JAGGXZ01. The sequence continues at coordinate 5,455 of CAZHVH010000228.1, read as the reverse complement.
CACCTGTGATATCACAGATGGCGGGAAATTTCAAGAAGTCAGTGAGGGAAGAACATGTGCTCTATCGCCGAAACGGTTTCCTCGACAAGCATATCGCCGCCTTCCGGTCCGACGATGTTGCTGGCGGCCACACTACCGTATCCGCCGCCCTTGATGCTACGAGCTGTTGGTAGATACGTGCCGCTGCCCGTCAATTGAACGACGAAGGTCTGCACCGCCTTGCTCCGAGCTTTAATTCGAACGCCATAGTCCAGATATAGCTCGAAAGCGTTGGTGGCAAAGGCGATGTCCGCCAGCCGCACTACGTGTAATTCCATCGGATACGTCGGCTGAGCCTTTTGTAGTTCGTATCGTTCGATCACACCGCGGTACCAGCGTCGCAATCCGAAGCAGCGCGAGCGTTCGACATCGTACGGCGGACGATCCGCCAGCTCCTTCAATCTTCCCTCATAATGCTCGACCTGCCTCTGCGCCTCGGCCAGTTCCTCCTCCGTGATAATTCTGCGCGGCAGATGGATCGTACGTGTCTCGTGCATGAAGATCGGAGCGTCGAACTGCTCGCGTGAGGCGACCTTCAGGGTGAACTCAACGGCGTCGCCGATGCGCCTGGCGATGTCCTGACGCTGCTGTGTCGGACGGAGAACGTCGTCGTCCTCGATCAACCCCTGCAAACGCAACATCCTCATCTCAGCTTTGCGATAATACATGAGATGTGGCGACTGGTCGCCGGCTGCGCTGCATTGTGGCAGGACAAAGAGGTTCTCGCCCAGCCGCCTTCGCAGTTCACATCGGGTCTCATGCCAGAAGTCAGCCGAGATCAGCCAGTCGCTTTCGCTGACCTGCGCCGGACAGGCGAGGTTGACCACCACGCCCGTCAGCTTCCCGTCGCTATTGAAGGTGAACAACTGATCGACGCTATGATCCTCGTACCCCTCGATATGTGAGAACTCCGGAAGTGAGGTATCGCCGTACATCAGCGACGAGCCATCTTTGCGGACCTGTCGTCGATTGTGACCGACGACGGCATGGCCGAGCCCCCAGGCGATCCTGCCCGGCGATCGATTTCTCCACGCTTGAGCGATGCAGTCCGTCGCCCGTTCGATGAAAAAGGCGGCGTACTCGCTGGGTTTCATCACCTCAGGTCCCATGTCCTCCCACTCATCATCGCATGTCGCTGGAGCTGTGTGTGAGTGGGTGGCGCTGATGAAAACCCGGATCGGATCGAGGTCATCGACGAGTTCCGGTAGCCTCGCTCGAACGCCGTCCAGGAGAACGTCGGGAATGGCAACCCGATCTGCCGAGACCATTACGCACTGAGTCCCGTCGCGCTCCAATGCAAGCGCCGTGACGGTGATCGGATCACGCACGCCTTTTGAAATCCGAGCATGGAACTGCCCGCGAAGAATTACCGGTCGATCCGGAGTTACATCGACACTCGCCCAGCCGATCAACAGAGGTGAAACACTTGATCCTGACATCTCCCCTCTCCTTGATGAGATGATAAGACATATGTGATTTCCGAGACGCCAATCGCTCTCGGTTTTTGAATTATTTTAAAGTGATTATGGCATGAAAGTCAATCATTGGAAGGAAGACAAACATCGGGGTATGAGCTGGTCCATGGGCTATTACGCGTTATCTTCTTCTGAATCGGGATTCCAGCTCCCTTCGGGATAATCTTATGATCGTCGGGCGTGAATGAGGGCAGTTGAAGGGGAGATCCGTCTTCGAAAGATCGCTCAACAATCGCTCGATCTCCTCCCGCGATAACCTGTCACCCGCCTTAACCGCCGACCGGCAGGCTAGGGTTACAAGCGTCTCTCTGATCATCTCGGTCCGGCTGACCTTTCCTGAGCCGGTTTTGATCTTCTCGAGGATCTCAACAAGCGCCCCTTCGATCTCCGAATTCCCTAAGGATGAAGGAATACCCCTGACCAGCAGGGTATTGCCTCCGAATCGTTCCAAGTCAAATCCTAAGCGTGAGAGCAGGTCAGTATTCTCCGAGAAAGCCTCGATCAGATTGACAGGCAGATCGATCGTGATCGGCATTAGTAGCCCCTGGATCGCTATTCCGCCCTCCTCGAACTGAGAGACTAACCTCTCATAGATGATCCTTTCAGAGGCAGCATGTTGATCTATGATCACCGCCTCATCGTCCGATTCAGCCAGTATGTAGGTATCGAACAGCACCCCTCTGATGGCTAGCTGATCAAATTTCAACCCACCGAGTTTCAGGTCTATCCTCCGATCCTCTGGACCGAGCCGTGGACGGTCCTCCACGGGAGTTTCGGTGTGAGGTGTTAAGGGTATCTCCTCCTGAGTCACGTCCGAAAGATCGATCTCTTCCATCCGTCCTTCACCTATCGCCTGGGGGGTGGAACTCGGCACATATAGACCTCTATGTATCCCCTTGTTCAATATCCTGACGATCTGCGAGTAGATCATTCTCTCGTCGCTAAATCGAACCTCCATTTTGGTCGGGTGAACGTTGACATCGACGTGACGGGGGTTCATCTCGATAAAGATGAAGGCTACGGCGTGTCGTTCCCTGGGAATGACGGCTCGCAGCGACTCATCGAGGGCGGCGGCTATAAGCCTGCTCCTTATCGGCCTGCCGTTCAGGAAGAAGAGTTGGTAGCTCCTGTTCGGCTTAGTGAAATTCGGATTGCCCACAAAGGCGTGGAAGATCATGTTGGGAAGCTCCTCGTGAATCTCGATCAGGTTCTCCGAGAAGCTTCTCCCGTATATCGCGTATATCCTCTCGGCGATCGTCCCTGAGGGCGGTAGATCCATCACCTTTCTCTTGTTATGCGTGAGCCTGAAGAGAATACTGGGATGAGCCAGGGCGTTCCAGGTGAAGATGTTGAGTATGTGTCGGAACTCGCTCGACTCGCTCTTGAGGAATTTTGCCCTGGCGGGGAGGTTGAAGAAGAGATTGGACACTCTTACCCTTGTACCGATCGGACATCCGATCTGGCCGACCTCCTTAACCCTGCCACCCTCGACTACGATCCTGGTTCCGGACAGATCCCCCGCCGTTCTGGTAACGAGCTCCATCCTTGAGACCGAAGCGATGCTGGGGAGGGCTTCGCCTCTGAATCCAAGCGTTTTGATGGCGGTGAGGTCCTCGACTGACGAAATCTTGCTTGTGGCGTGTCGACGGATGGAGAGAAGGACATCCTCACGACTCATCCCGACCCCGTCATCGACCACCTGAATCAACTTTTTGCCGCCGGATAGAACCTCCACCTCGATCGATCGGCTTTCGGCGTCGATCGAGTTCTCCACCAATTCCTTGACGACGGAGGCGGGCCTCTCCACTACCTCGCCAGCAGCGATCTTGTTCGCTATCTCCTCCGGAAGAATTCTGATCCTCAAAAGATCAACTCCTCTCCGGTTTTCTCCTTCTCCTTGAACCCATAGATCTCTATCTCCGCTACTTTGGGAACTCCAAGCTGAATATTGGGATGAATGAAGATAACATCCCTGGAGACTTGCCCCGGTATAAGTTTGTCCTCCCAGGTTTCACCCAGTCGGAACATGAGTTTATCCGTATGGGTGAAAACGCGCAGTTCCACCGTCTTCTTCCGATTCCCCTTTACCTTGACTATCTCCTTCCACTCGTTCTCGCCCAGCGACGTGTAGACGATGAAATCCTTGACGTTTATGTTTCTGAGGATTATCTTGTGAATGGTGAACTTCTTCGGAAAGGAGATTATGATTTGGCGCGAGACCCCCACGGGTATGTTCACGTCGCCGTCGATGAGCCTCGGCTCAGAACATTCCGTTCCGGGATATCGGGCGTAATTGTCGCTCCATTCCTGTTCCTTGAACAGTTCCCTAGCGATCATCATCGGATAGCACCCTGCCATCGCCATCGATAGGGTGAAGAGCATCGCCATGGGGAGCACCCTGGATCTCATAGATCTCAACCTCCCTTCAGAATCGATATACCGAGTTTCTCCTCGATAGCCTTCCACCTAGCCGGGTGTGTTTCGTCAGTGAAGAGGGGGAGGAACCCGAGCTTGAGATAGGTCTTTATGGCCGGTATCCTGAAGTCGTCGGTGTGGAGTGTGGCGTATTTAAAGCCATGCTCTCTGAACCAATACAGGGTTTTCAGAACCAACATGTATCCCAACTCTTTGCCTCTGTGCTCTTCGAGCACACCTACCATGTGCACGTAACCGGCCTCCTTTTCGTGCGGCAGTTGCTGCCAGGCACAGGCGGAGCCCACGGGTTTTCCTTTCCAAGTCAGGAAGAAGAGCCTATCGGGCGAAAACTGAGGCTTTTCAATGATCTCCCTCTTACATCGCTCCGGGTCTGAGCCGCCACCTATAGTCTTACTCATTATGTACGACCACGCCGCCTCATCCCCAGGTCGATATGTTCGTATCTCATATCCGGGGGGAAGTCTTATCTCGGGTAAATCCTCCAGATCTGGTCTCTTCATGAACAATTGGCTCAAAATCTCACCCCAGGTCCAGACTGAAGTTCTCGATCGGATTTTCCCAGAGCAGCCTCCTGGCCACCCATAGGGCCTGATCCTCCGTCAGATATCCGTCCTCGACCTTCTCGGCCAACACCTCGGCAAGTTGTCTGAGATAGAGCCTTACTTTAGCGACGCTCCACTCACAGTAGTAGCTGTCGGAGAAGAAGCCGTTAGTTTTGACTATCGGCAACATCTCGATCCTCTCACGCAGCATCTGCTTGATGTAAATCGGATAGAAGGTATACCACCAATGACCTGAGACGACGCAATTCGGGAAGATCTTGGCGTAGACGGTCAGCTCGTGGAGGAGTATGGTGTTCAGAATGCAGATGTCGAATCGGACGTCGGGATACCTGTTCAGCACATCTCTCAGGGTCTTAATCATATTCAGATCGGTCGAAAGGGCGTCCCGATCCTTAAAGACCCTTCTATCAACGCCGAGCATGAGCTGGAAAGGCATGTTGAACTCCTTACAGAACTCCACCAGCGTGTAGAACAGGTATGAACGCAGCGTCAGGAAATCCCCATCAGATATGGGCTTGCCCGAAAGGACATCATCGTATATCTTCTCGGCTACCACTTTGGCAACCGGCGAGACGACGAAGTCCGGCGGAAGTGATATCGCCACTGAAACCGCTCCCTGATCTCTGAACTTCTCATATACCTTCCCGATGGCCTCTCTTAGATCCCTCAACCCACTGATGGAAATTCCGGACGCTTTCTCCAGCCTCTGTGTGGTCTCCGGGAAATGGATCTGATTTATCCAGGGATCTATTCGGAGGGTTGGGATGAACATCTCCCTGTCGTATCCCGAGAACTCCTCATCGAACTCTATCGTCAGAAAGGCCCTTTGGATGTTGAGCTTCTCCTTGAGAACCTTTCTGTACCATCCCTCCTCTTTAAGCCTTTCGTTGGCGATATCGTAAACCCTCTTCCAGTTGCTCTCATCCAGTATCACGCCGTCGA